>JAAFHM010000021.1 GCA_013298375.1 Ignavibacteria bacterium
CAAATATTTTCAAAATGTGAAAATTCTGAAGAACATTTCCACGTCACAACTCACCTTGCACAATCCCATATATCACACAATCCTGAAACTCACCCCACTTGCAGAAATGCCGTCGGAGTACGCCCTCGTGTTGCATACCGATTTTTGCCAGCACCCTTCCAGATTGCGGGTTGCGAGCAAAATGTTTTGCATAGACCCGTTCCAAACTCATTTCGCCAAGCCCATATTCCACAACAGCCCGTGCCGCCTCTGTTGCAAAGCCTTTGCCCCAGTATTCTTTGCCAAGCCAATAGCCAAGTTCTGCGTTGCTATGCTCATGGCTAACGTCGTGCAGACCAATTGCCCCAATGAGTTGCGTCCCTTTGAGCGTTATCGCCCAGATGCGGTGTGTCTTGCCGCTATGCAAGTCTGGAAGCGTTGCCAGCCATTCCATTGCCATTTCTGGCAAGTATGGGTGGGGTAAAGTTGCGAGATTCTGTGCAATATCGCGGTCATTGGCAAGCGCAGAAATCGCCGACGCATCGGCGGTATCAAAAGCGCGAAGCGTCAAACGAGTCGTTTCCAGAGTGGACAACGTGTAGAGTATAGAGGGTATTTCCATCTCTCAAATCTAGGTAAAAGTTGGCGCGAAAAAAAATCTGGCACAGCGTCGCAAAGATTCTTATTTTACGCGCTTTGGCGTGAAGTAACTTTTTCTACACCTTGTTATTCCTTCGTACCATGATGAAGCGCACTGTTTCAACATTTTTTGCCGTGTTTCAGATTGCAACTGCTATTCTCTGCGGCACCGAGACTCTTTTGGCTCAGGAAACCTTCCCTTCATCGGGCGAAACTGCCAACAAAAAACCAGAATGTTATGCCTTGACCAATGCCCGCATCGTGGTCAGCCCCACAAATACCATAGAATCCGGCACCGTAGTCATCCGCGAGGGCATGATTGAGGCGGTGGGTGCGAAGATTACTATCCCGCCCGATGCCGTTATTTATGACCTCAAGGGCAAAGTCGTCTATTCGTCCTTTATCGAAATGGATAGTGATTATGGGATGCCAGTTGCGCCACCACCTGCGCCATTTTCACGCGCTCAGACTCCTCAATACGACTCCAAAACACAAGGTGCTTACGCATGGAACGAGGCGCTCAAGCCTGAGAAACAAGCCGCAACGCTCTTTGTGGCGAATCCTAAAGCTGCCGATGAGCTACGTCGCATGGGATTTGGTGCGGCACTCACATTTCAGCATGATGGCATAGCCAGAGGCGCAGCCACACTCGTTTCGCTGGGCGATGGCAAAGAGCAGACGCTTATTCTCAATGCTCGTGCTGCCGCAGCGTTGTCGCTGAATCGTGGTTCGTCGCGTCAGGAATATCCGGGTTCGCTCATGGGCGTGATTGCGCTTTTGCGCCAGACATACCTTGATGCAACGTGGTACAAACAGGCTCGCACCTCGGAACCGCTTTCCACCGAAACCAATCTGTCGCTTGATGCTTGGAATGCGCTTCAAACTTTGCCACAAATCATGGATGTATCCGGCGGGCGCTTAAATGCTCTCCGTGCTGACCGCATTGGCGACGAAGCGGGAGTGCAGTACATTTTGCGTACATATGGCGATGAATACGCCGTTATCGAAGATATAAAAAAGACTCAAGCGCCGCTTATTACCTCGCTCAACTTCCCATTAGCATACAATCTCGACGACCCGCTTGATGCGCTCAATGCAACGCTCATGGAAATGAAGCATTGGGAACTTGCTCCGACCAATCCTGCGTCGCTGGAAAAAGCGGGTGTGCAGTTTGCTATCACCTCCGCTGGGCTTCGTGCGAAAGCAGATTTTATGCCGAGCCTCCGCACGGCGCTCAAATACGGGCTTTCCAAGCAACAGGCGCTTGCTGCGCTGACGACCGTTCCGGCACAATTACTCAAAATGTCGGACAAAATTGGCACGATTGAAAAAGGTAAAGTGGCGAATTTGCTGGTTGCGTCGGGTGATATTTTTGATGCGGAAACAACGATATTTCATAATTGGGTGCAAGGACAACTCTACGAACTCGCAAACCCCGCCAATGGCGACCTGCGCGGCTCTTACGCACTTTCACTTGCGGGCATCGGCGAATACACCCTTTCCATCAAAGGCACGGTGGGAGCGCCTCAGAGCGAACTTGTGTTGCAAAACGACACGCTCAAAATCCCTGTTGTGCTTGACCGCAGTGGTGGCGGAAACCTTGTCACCATGCGCTTTGCAAAGAAATCCGGCGCAAAAGGCGAAATGTCGCTGACGGGCTGGATTGACAGTAAAACCAGTGGTGATGCGTGGTCTGGCAAAGGTCAAGATGAAACGGGCGCATGGTTCGCATGGTCGGCAAAGCGCACCAAACCTTTTGAAGCAACCGCTCCAAAGCCCGACACAACAAACCCGCTTGCCAGCTTGGGCAAACGCACATTCCCACCATTGGAATATGGTTTTACCGCGCTTCCCAAGCAAGAAACGGTGTTGATTAAAAATGCAACACTCTGGACGTGTGAAAAAGATGGTATTTTGAAAAACACCGATATTGTGCTGAAAAACGGTAAAATTGCCGCCATTGGAAAAAATCTCACGGAAGCTGGCGCAACGATTGTTGATGGAACGGGCAAGCACATTTCGCCCGGAATCATTGATGAACACTCGCACATCGCGTTGCAAGCTATCAACGAAAGCGGGCAAAGCGTGACTTGCGAAGTCCGCGAGGCAGACGTTATTAATCCTGAGGACATCAATATTTACCGCCAACTTGCGGGCGGCGTTACGACATCACACTTGCTGCATGGTTCTGCCAATTCGATTGGCGGACAAACGCAACTTATCAAGTTGCGTTGGGGCTTGAATAGCGAACAACTCAAGTTTGATGGCGCTCCGGGCTTTGTGAAATTTGCGTTGGGTGAAAACGTGAAACAGGCAAATTGGGGTGATCTCTACAATCAACGTTTCCCGCAAACCCGCATGGGTGTTGAGCAGGTAATGGTGGATGCCTTCACTCGCGCCCGCGAATATGAATCAGCATGGAAGAATTTTTCTGCGGCGAAAACCGGATCGAACAATAGCGCATCGCAAGGAATCGCACCGCGTCGTGATTTGGAACTGGACGCACTTGTCGAGGTATTGAACAGCAAGCGTTTTATCACCTGCCATTCCTACGTGCAGTCCGAAATCACGATGCTCATGCGGGTTGCAGAGCAGTTTGGGTTTCGCGTCAACACCTTCACGCATATTTTGGAAGGCTACAAAGTTGCCGACAAAATGAAAGCACATGGTGCACACGCTTCGTCCTTCTCGGATTGGTGGGCGTATAAAATGGAAGTCGCAGAAGCAATTCCCTACAATGGCGCTGTTCTTCATGCAATGGGCATCAACGTTGCATTTAATTCCGACGATGCAGAAATGGCGCGGCGTTTGAACCAAGAAGCCGCGAAAGCCGTGAAATATGGCGGTGTTCCAGAGGAAGAAGCATTGAAATTTGTCACGCTCAATCCCGCGAAAATGCTCCGTGTTGATGCAAAAATTGGAAGCCTGAAAATTGGCAAAGATGCCGATGTCGTGGTATGGTCGGACAACCCGCTTTCCATCTATGCTCGCGCCGAAAAAACCTTTGTTGACGGGACGCTCTACTACGACCGTGAGCGCGATGCGCAAATCCGCGAAGAAATTCGCCAAGAACGCGCCCGTTTGACGCAAGCTATGATTCTGGCAAAAAAGGGCGGCGCACCAACACAAGCCGCACCGCAGCGCCGCAACAACGAAAAAATTCATTGCACAACACTCGGCGATACGGGCTGGTAAGACAAGCAGAAAGGCAAAGGCACGTTTGTCAAGATTGATGCGCAGTTTGCGCTAACAAATCTTTCTGTGTATTTTGCTGAAAATAATGTTCGCGGCAACGTCAGATTTTGGAGAGGATTATGTACATCACACGCATTGGCAGAGAGCGGCTTGTGGAAACGCCTTCCCGTCCCATTGGTGAGCCGGGGCAAATTGTTTATCCCGATTCCGACGGAGAGCCTGTGGCACAAAATACCGAACAATTCGATTGGATTCAAAAGCTGAATGGCGAGTTGGAATCCCTCTTCCGTGACCGTGCGGATGTATTTGTGGCAAGTGATTTATTTTGGTATCCCGTGGAGGGAAATCCGAAAATCCGCTTTGCACCTGATACGCTGGTTGTTTTTGGTCGCCCCAAGGGCTATCGGGGATCGTACAAACAATGGCTAGAAAAAAATATTGCGCCGCAGGTGATATTTGAAGTGCTTTCACCGAGCAATGATGAAAAAGAAATGGAAGGTAAACGCGAATGGTACGAGCGCTACGGAGCCGATGAATACTACGAACTTGACCCGATTGAGTTCACCTTGCGGGCATGGATTCGCTTGGAAGGCAGATTTCAAGAGGTTTCCACAATGAACCAGTGGATAAGCCCGCTTCTCGGCATCCGTTTCGAGTACGAGCCGGAGAAAAGCATCAATATTTACCGCCCCGACGGACGACCTTTTTTTACGTTTGTCGAGATAGAGCGGATGCGCGAAGAAGCAATTGCCATGCGCGATGAGGCACTGGAGCGTGCGAAACAAGCGGAGAGATTTGCCAATGAAGCGTTTGAGCGCGAAAAGAAGGCAATAAACCGCGAAAAAGAAGCACTAGAGCGCCTTAACGACGAGCAGACGCTGAACGAGCGCCTTGCCGCAAAGCTCCGTGAACTTGGCATAGACCCAAGCACCGTCTAAATTTTGTATCACAACGACACGAGGAAACCGTTGAAACTCAAACCCGAAAAACTTCTCGAAGAACTCAAGACCATTGCTGAATCTATCGGCGTTCAAGTGATTATTGACAAAGGTAATTTTTCCGGGGGGCATTGTCTGGTGTATGAAGAGCGTAAAATTGTGTTGAACAAACTACTGCCGCCCGAAGTAAAAGCTGCCAAACTCGCACAAAGTCTTTCATTCTTCCCGCTTGATGGCATTGAACTCAAACCTGCGATGCGTGATTATTTGGCAAACGAAAAACAACGACTCGCTGCACGTACCAAAGACGCACTGACCGCAGAGGCGCAATTAGTAGTTAGCGAGGTTTTGGCGCAAAACTAACAAGCATCATTGTTGCTTGAACGACGAACTATTTTTAATGGATATTCTACTTTCACAAACCCACACTCATGGCACGAAAACCACCTTCTCGCATTGCAAAAAAGAAAGCATCGTCCGCGAATACACTCGCACCTAATGAAAACGTCCTTGAGCAAGAAATACCCACTTCGCCCCTTGTAGAGCAGGGTATTGAACCAACGGCGGCGATTGAGCAAGATTTGGCTGCACCTCAAGCGCCTCTTGCTCCCAAGCAAGCACACGGAAAACCTCAATCAGCCAAGCAACAGCAGAGCGCTCAACAGCAAAGCGCTCAAGCGCCCAAACAGCCAAACCAACCAGCATCTAAGCCCGAACCAGCAGGGCAAATCCTGCCTTTGCCGCAGTTTTTGGCGCAAAAGCATGGACTTCACAATCTTGGTCAAATTTTTCATAATCTTTCCACGCCGGAACTGTACGAACATATCTTGTTTTTGCGTGAAGGCGTGATGTCGGCTGATGGCGCGGTCATGGTGGAAACAACACCGCATACGAAACTTGCGGTGCGTGATAAATTTATTGTCGAGGAAGAGATTAACAAAGAGCATATCGGCTGGGGCGAGGCAAACCGCGCTATTGAGCAGTCAAAATTTAATTCCCTCAAAGCCCGCTTGGGCGCGTATTTGCAGCGCCGCAATGTTTACGTGCAGGATTGCTTTCTTGGGTCGGATACGCGCTTGCGAGTGCCGATGCGATTTGTCACCGAAAATGCGTGGCAGAGTCTCTTTGTACGCAATACTTTTTCCCAAGCACTTCCTGCGGAACTCCGCCAATTCGACCCACGCATGACGATTATCGTCCTTCCAGGCTTCAAAGCAATTCCTGAAATTGACGGCACACGGGCGGAAACATTCGTGCTGTACGATTTTTCACAGCGCTTGGCAATTATCGGCGGTACGCGCCATGCGGAAGAAATTAAAAAAGCTGCATTTACGGTGATGAGTTATGCGATGCCGCTCCGTCGTGTCTTACCAATGCGCTGCTCGGCAACCGTTGGTGCAAGTGGCGATACCGTACTGCTTTTCGGCACTAATGGCGCTGGCAAAACAACGCTTTCGGCAGACCCCGCACGAACACTGGTCGGTGACGATGCCAATGGATGGGGTGACGACGGCGTTTTTGCGTTTGAAAGCGGCGGTTATGCGAAAACTCTTGGCGTTACGGCGGAGACCGATGCGAGTATTTACGCGATGTCGCGGGCGTTTGGCTCTATTCTCGAAAATGTGAAATTCGACCCCGCTACTCGTCAACCGAATCTTACCGATACATCCATTAGCGACAATGCGCGTATTTCCTACTCGCTTGGGCAATTTTCGATGGTGCAGCCTATCGCCCCCAAACTTCGTTCTCCGCATCCGAAAAATGCGATTATTCTTGTGAACGATGCTTTTGGTGTGCTGCCGCCCGTAGCACGTCTGACACAGGAACAAGCAATGTTTTTCTATCTTTCGGGCTATAGCGCGAAAAATCCTGTCGGTGATGCAAAAACAGAACCGCGAGCGGTCTTCAGCGCGGGATTTGGTGAGACATTCATGCTACAAGACCCAATCAGCTATGCGATGCTCTTCCGTGAGCGTCTGCGCCGCAACAACACGAAAGTTTGGCTTGTTAATACGGGCTGGCAGGGTGGAACACAAGCCACGGGAAGCCGCATCAAACGGGACTATTCTCGTGCAATCGTTGCCGCTATTACCTCTGGCACTCTTGATTCTGTACCGTACGCCAACGATGCGACGTTCAATCTGAGCGTTCCGGCGACGTGTCCGGGCGTTCCGGCAGCAATGCTGAATCCGCGCAATGCGTGGCTCGACCGCAATGCTTACGACAAAACTGCACAAAAACTGGTGCAGTTACTGACGGAAAATTTCAAAAAATACGTTGGACGTGTCGATAAAGCCGTTGCTCAAGCGCTCGTCGCAAACGCACAACCCGCACAAAAACAAATACCGCAAGCAGCAAAAGCTGCCCCGGTCAATGCTCCTGCCCCAATCGCTGCGGAGATTTCATCGGAGAATGTGCTACTAGAAAATGCTTCTGAAGCAAGCACTCAAGCGCTATCCGGCAAAAAAGCCGCTCCAGCAAAAAAAGCAAAACCGCCGAAAAAATTACGTGCAAAGGAAATTATTCCGCCGGAAGAAGAGGCGGAAGTTGGCGATACGGGCTTGGATATTAGCATTGATGAGCAATACCCTAACAATGATGATTCAAATATCGTCATTCCGCCCAGTCTTTTTGCAACAGAACCGCAGGGCGAGTTCCGTCCCGACGACGACAGTCCAATGATTGCATCCGCTTTTGATGACGATGAGGACGATGACGCTTCCGAACAAAGCGGTGAGCAGGATGGGCAATCCGATGACGACCCGAATCGTCCTCAAGGGCAGTTCAAAGGCAATCGTCGCCGTCGTGGTGGTCGCGGTCGCCGTCGTCCGCATTAAGCCTATGAGGCTCTGACTGCATGAATCATGCAAAGCGAAAAATATCGGCTCTGCGGCGCATTGGTGCTGGTGTTGGCGCGATGATACTGCTCACGGTTGCGGCTTTTTTTATTCCGCGACGTTTGGGCTTGCCCGCACAAAACCTCAATGGCAACGCCGTCAGCATCACGGTAACGCGGTATTTGTACCATACGGGCATCATCATGCCTGTTCGCACGGCGGTTTACGATTGGAGCGGCATATTTCCGTGCTTGGCGGGAAAACGTTTTGTGGAAATAGGCTGGGGTGACCGCGAATTTTATATGAGCGGCTCTATTACCCTTTCGCTCGCTCTGCAAGCGCTCTTCCGCTCACAGGCAGCCGTCGTGAACGTCAACGGCATGGATGCGCTGCCTTCCGATGCAGCGTTTGCTGGTGAAGCATTTGCCCAAAAGACGATTCGCCTCGGCGAAGAAAACTATATGCGGATGGTCGCACAAATACTGACTTCGGTGGCATTGCACGAGGAAAAAGCCGTGTTTTTGCGTGAAGGTTTTTGGGGCGCTTCATCGGCGTTTTATGAAGCCAATACCGCACAAACAGGCGCTTACAGCATTGTCAATAATTGTAATGTGTGGAATAGCCGTGCGCTGGATGCGGCGGGCGTTGCTGTTCCCTTGTGGGCGGGTATTCCGCACCCGCTTTTGTGGATGGTATCGGAACAATAGAGCAGTGAGTTGTAATTTTTCGGGTATCACTCCGTCGGGCGGCTTCTTCGCCGTCCGGCGGGTTCTCGCGGTGATTACATTGGGCTGAAATATACTGAGAATAGGTGAAAATTGCATACGCCGCACCCGCCCGACGGCAGCGTTCTCGCACTCTTCAGCCGCCGGACGTGAATAGCATTTTAGCCTTCTTGAATATAGTTACAATCAATTCGCTCCCTCTTTTATCCTGCGAATTTCCATTCGCATTTCCAGCGTCATAACGAGAGTTCATATTTTTCAGTTTATGTTGTCCCACACCATTCAGGGAGTAATGCTATGACCTTCAATTCCTACAATCCCGAAGGATTCTACGATGAATTGTTTCAGCCCGATGGCACACCACGCCTGGGCGCACGGAAACTTGTTGATAAAATCAATTCGCTCGGCACGGGCGATATTCGCCTTCGCCAGCAAGCTGCCGAAAGTACGCTGATGAATCTTGGTATCACCTTCAATGTGTATGGCAGCGATGAAGGTGTCGAGAAAATTTTCCCGTTTGACCTTGTGCCGCGCATCGTGGATGCTGTTGAGTGGCATCATCTTCAAACGGGCTTGTCCCAACGGATTAAGGCACTCAATCTCTTTTTGCAGGATATTTACCATGACCAAAAAATCCTCAAAGACGGCGTAATTCCTGAGTTTGTGATCAACACTAGCAAAGCATATTTGCCTGAATGTAAGGGCTTGGAGCCACCCAAAGGCATTTGGTGTCATATCACCGGAACCGACATCATCCGTGACAAAGACGGTACGTTCTATGTTCTGGAGGACAATTTGCGCTGTCCGTCCGGTGTTTCCTACGTCTTGGAAAATCGGCAAGTGATGAAGCGCACATTTCCTGAAGTTTTTGCCACATCGAATGTGATTCCAGTGGATGATTATCCGTCGCGTTTGTTGGATATGCTGCATTGGCTATCGGGGCGCAAAGACCCTGTTTGTGCGGTTCTCACGCCCGGTATTTACAATTCTGCCTATTTTGAACATTCCTTTTTGGCGCGGCAAATGGGCATTGAGCTTGTCGAGGGGCGTGATTTGGTGGTGGTCAATGGAACGGTGCAGATGCGCACCACCAAAGGCTTGCGCCCTGTGGACGTGATTTATCGCCGTGTGGACGATACCTTTCTCGACCCAACCGTATTCAACCCTGCTTCTTTGCTTGGTGTGCCGGGAATTATGGATGCCTATCGCAGAGGCAATGTCGCCCTTGCAAATGCGCCCGGTACAGGTGTTGCCGACGACAAGGTGGTTTATGCTTATGTTCCAAAAATGATTGAGTATTATTTAGGCGAAAAGGCGATTTTGCCCAATGTTCCGACCTACGTGTGCTGGGAAGATGACCAGCGCCAGTATGTTCTGGATAATATTGAGCAATTGGTCGTCAAAGCGGCAAATGAATCCGGCGGCTACGGAATGTTGGTGGGACCTCATGCCAGCAAAGAAGACCACGCAAAATTCCGCGAACTTGTTGCCGAAAATCCGCGTAACTACATCGCTCAACCTACAATTTCCCTATCGCGCGTCCCAACCTTTGTGGATGATACCTTTGAAGGACGGCACGTTGATTTGCGTCCCTATATTCTCTATGGCGAAGATGTGTACGTGATGCCGGGCGGGCTGACGCGGGTTGCGCTGCGCAAAGGCTCGCTGGTCGTAAATTCTTCGCAGGGCGGCGGGAGCAAAGATACGTGGGTATTGGGTAGTTGAGGAAATGTCCGTTAGTCATTGGTTGCGCTTTCTCTTTATTTTTAGATTCACGGTAACTGGTCAGGTATTCTCCGTCCGACGGCTGAGGAGAGCGAGAACGCTGCCGTCGCACGGTTTACCCGATTCTGTTCACTCCTTCATCTTTTTTGGGTAGTACCGGGAAATCCGTTCTACGCTTAGGAAAGCGTAGGACGGAAAGATGTACCTGAACAGTTACGATTCACGATAATTTATGGCACAAAATATTGTTACAACGCTCAAAGAAGTCGTTCTCTCGGCTGCTGACCGTTATCGTTCCTTTGAACAGCGCTTAGAATCTCGCGCCAAAACCCCCGAAGGCGGAGAATGGCTTCGCTACGGTTCGCGTATTGGCATTATTTTTTTCTGTATTGCCGTTGTCATTGGTACATTCGACCTTCTGTTGATGCCTTGGTACGTGGGACATAATTCGGTGGTGCGAATGCCCAATATTGCGGGTATGAGCTACAACCAAGCCGCACGAATACTGGAAGATAACGGCTTTTCGGTTAAAGTTGCAGGCGAATATTATCACAATTCCATTCCGGCGGGATTTATCGTCAATCAAATGCCGTTTCCGGCAAGTCTTGTCAAATCAAGCCGGACGGTGTATTTGACGCTTTCAAAAGGAAAGCAAATGCTGGAAGTGCCGAAATTAGTGGGCTTGACGGTGCGTGATGCCCGTATTGCGCTTATTCGCTTGGGATTGTCGCTCAATAACGCCGCCTACCAATTCAACGACAATATTCCGGCAAATATCATCTTTTCACAGAGCCTTCCGGCAAAACAGCGTGTTGGTTTTGGGGCGCGTGTGGATGTTGTCGTGAGCTTAGGACCTGAGGTTGTGTACGTCGTTGTTCCCGATGTAGAGGGTAAATCCTTGGAGGAAGCGCGTCGCCTCTTGAGTGCGGAAGGCTTTACGGTGGGCGAAGTTACCGATGGCGAAGTGAATGAAACCTTTATGCCCGGCACGGTCATCAAGCAAATTCCTGCTCCCCGCGATTCCGTCAAAACTGGTACGCCGATTAACCTTACTGTTACCAAGTAGTTAAGCTGTTCTTTGCTCTTTGTGACAGTGGCGTGGTGAGGCTTCGGTACTTCAGGCAAAAAATCTCTTGCCGACGCTGAACTATTTCGTAATTTTGAGTCTTGCCCACGTAAGCCCGACGCATTCTTCATAGCGGGCTTTTTTTTGTTCATTTCCCCCATACATAATGGCGCAACAGTCCCCCAAAGGTATTTCCACCGAAGTTAAAGTTGGCGCGGTTACGCTTGCTTCGCTTATTCTCCTCATTGCAGGAGTGATTATTGGCAAGGGGATTCTTGCCAGAACAGGTTTTACCACGATTACCATGCTGTCGCCTTCCTCGGGCGGTGTCGAGATTGCCTCACCAGTGCTGGTCAATGGTGTGAAACGCGGTGCTGTCACAACGGTTCAGCCCGTGAGCGGTGGTGTGGCAATTACGGCTTCCATTGACAATATCAGTGACCTCAAAAGTGATGCTGTTGCCAGAATTATGATTTTGGAAATTACGGGCGGGCGCAAAATCGAAATTGCTCCCGGAACCAGCGCCAAAGCGCTTGCCGAGCGAGACACCATTCGCGGCATTTACACGGGCGATATTGCCGATTTGATTGCTATTATTGGCGAAGTTGGTCCCGATTTGAAAAATATCGTGCGAAAACTTGATACCATCGCTAACGCAGGAACGGCGCTGCTTGCCGATGGAAAGTTTGTCGGCGACACGCGCAAAGCACTTAAAAATCTTGCTGAGGTCGCCGAAAGTGCGAATACGCTCGTCGAACGTAACAAAGGCAATATCCAAGCCATTGCCAACGATTTAACCGACATTACAAAAGAACTTCGTGCAACCGTAAAAACGAACACACCGAAAGTAGATAAATTGGTCGCACAGCTTGATTCCACCTTGACGGAAGCACGAAAGCTGATCACAACGGGCGATAAAGCCGTGAAAAATGTGGATGGTCTCGTGAAAAATGTGGACGATTTTATTCTTGATGCCAAAAACAAGGATAATCTTATTCACAAATTTGTCTATGATGCCGAATTTAATCGCCGCCTAGACAGCACCATTGCTCGTTTGCAAGCCTTTTTAGATAATCTGCCACGCGATGGCATCAATGTCAATGTGCGCTTGGGGTCGAGACCGTGAGCATGAAATATACCCCACTCACCGAGCCGCTCCATGACTACATCTGCACGACATTTTCCGCAGAAAACGATTTTTTGCGGCAATTAAAGCGTGAATCAGACGCAGCGGGCTTTCCGGCGATTCATATTGCACCGGAGCAGGTTGCCTTGTTGCAAGTGTTGTTGCGGGCTGTGGGCGCAAAGCGCGTCTTAGAAATTGGTGCTTTGGCGGGGTATTCCGCTATTGCCATGGCACGAGCATTGCCCGATGGCGCACGATTACTGACGTTGGAGCGAAACCCCGCTCATGCGGAATTTGTGCGCCGAAAAGTCCAGGAATCGGCATTGGAAAACATCATTGAAGTTCGCGTTGGCGATGCCAAGCAGCTTTTGCGTACAGTAGATGAAGCCCCATTTGACATTGTATTCATTGATGCCGATAAAGCCGGATATTCGGCGTATTTAGACCTCGCCTTGCCGCTTCTGCGCGTGGGCGGTATCATTTGCGCCGACAATACGCTTGCATGGGGCAATATTGCGGACACTGGCACTTCCGATGCAACAGTGCAAGCACTCCAACGTTTTAACCATGCCATGAGCGCTCATCCGCAGTTGCAATCCTGCCTTATTCCTATCGCCGAAGGTATGACACTCGGTGTAAAATTATCGTAATTGCCGCCGTTGCAGTCGGCCTTCCTTCCTTTTAATCCCTCAATCTATGACTATCGTACAAGCAATTATTCTTGGTGTTGTTCAAGGGCTGACGGAATTTCTCCCCGTGAGCAGTTCGGCACATCTCACACTTGTTGGCAAAGCAATGGGGCTGATTTCGCCGGAACACCCGGAGGCGTGGACGGCATTTATCGCCGTGATTCAGCTTGGAACATTGCTGGCGGTCTTAATCTACTTTGCCCGCGATATTGCCCAGATTTCAACAGCATTTGTGCGGGATAATCTATTAGAGCGTAAACCCTTGAAGGAACAAGCACCTGAATCAAAAATGGGCTGGTTTGTCATCATCGGAACGTTGCCAATTGTGACGATTGGTTTGGCACTCAAAAAAATTATTGAAAGCAGTTTGACGAAAGATGTTACGCTCATTGCGTGGACGCTCATTGTGTTGGCGGTGGTGCTGTTTATCGCCGAACGTGTAAGCAAGCAATTACGCGGCTTTGAGGAAATCACGTGGCGCGATGCTATGATTATAGGCTTTGCTCAAACGTTGGCGCTGTTTCCGGGCGCATCCCGCTCCGGCACGACCATTACGGCGGGCTTGTTTACGGGTTTGAAGCGTGATGTTGCAGCGCGATTTTCCTTTTTACTGAGTATTCCTGCGGTATTTGCGAGCGGGCTGCTTCAACTCAAACAATCGCTTGCTTTTATGAATACCCATGATCTGACCACCCTTTTGGTGGCAACTCTTGTTTCCGGTATTTCCGGTTATGCCGCCATTGCACTGCTTTTGCGGTATTTGCAGACGCACACAACGGCGGTGTTTGTGGTCTATCGCATTATGCTCGGAGTGGCATTACTGACGATTTGGAAAACGCTGTTTTGAGCATTGTCGTTGTCTTGCTGTTCTATCTTCTGAATCTGAAAAATGCTATTTGTTTAGGAGCCGCTATGGCATTGCAATTAAATGTTTTACTCAGCCCACGCTTACTCATGGATGAATCTATTCTTGAGAACAGCATTGCCATTGTTCTTGATATTTTCCGTGCAACGACCACCATCGCAACGGCGCTGGAACAAGGGGCAAAGGAGATTGTTCCTGTTGGGACACTGGCTGAGGCGGAAGCCAAAGCAAAGGAACTGCGCGGACGATTTGGAGAAGCGTCGGTACTGCTCTGTGGCGAGCGCGGCGGGCTGAAGCCGACGGGATTTGATTTGGGAAATTCGCCGCTTGAATACACTCGCGATACGGTTGAGGGAAAAATTCTTATTCTCAGCACGTCCAATGGCACATCGGCGCTGCAAGCCGTGAAATCGGCACCACTTGTGCTGGCGGCTTCGTTTGCGAATATGAAGCACGTGGTGAATTTTGTGATGAAATATTTGATTCTCCGCGAAGCACGTGCCTTGCAAAGTGTTGAAGAGCAGTTCTCCACGGTCAACAAGCGCATTGACCGTATTCATCTGCTCTGTGCTGGGAGTAATGGCGAGTTTAGTTATGAGGACACGCTCTGTGCCGGAGCGCTTATTGATGCGCTTGCCGAAGGACTGACCCTAGGAGAGACCGATTTTACGTGTACGGATTCCGCAAAAGCTGCCCAATTACTCTTTCGCGCCGAGAATAATCTTGCTCAAACACTTGTTTCCACGCTCCATGCAGAGTATTTGCGCGGTATTGGTTTTGGGGAGGATGTTGAATTTTGCGCCCAATTGAATACCTCCCGTATGATTCCCCTCCGCCGTGCCGATGGAGCGATTGTCCACTGGCATAATCCCCTAAATTTGTAGCATTGTTTTTTCAAAGCACGACGCGCAAACTTCGTTTGCACTCCTATTGGACGGGCAGTAGCTATCTACAATTCAAGACGATACGATTCGCCAAGTCCCGGAATAATCACGTTCATTTCTGGAAAATTTGCTTGGATGGTGGCGCTCATGGAAGCTGTTGCGGCGGGGTCGCCATGCACCAAAAAGATGTGTTTGGGCTTGGTTGCGAAAATGTAATCTAGCAATTCGTCGCGCCGTGCATGGGCGCTAAAGCGGAAGCGTTCAAGTTCGCAAGCGCGAGTAGTGGGCTTATTTGCCATCGTAAATTCCACATCGCGTTCCGATTGCAAAAGCGCATAGCCGGGCGTGGAAGGGTCTTGATAGCCCATCACTCCAATCCCAAAGTTCCTGATACCGAGCCAGCGCTGTGCCAATCGATAGGAAGGGCTACCTTCATTCAACATACCACTGGAAATAATAACAATCGAAGGCTGATTGAAAAATTTTCCGTTCATCATTGTTTCATATTTGATGTAGGTCAGTGGGATGCTGGTAAGTTGGAAGCCGGATTCCACACGGGGTACCGTGTGCGCATAGCGGTCGTAAATCTTGGAAATGCGCTTGCTCATGCCACCGGTGAATATCGGCAATTTGGGGATTTTGCCCGCGTTCATCAGTTCCGACACAATTTTCAAGACTTCTTGCGTTTTACCCAAAGCAAAGGTGGGAAGCAGTACCGAGCCATCTTGACCAATAATCCGGTTGATAAAGTCCGCCAAGCGTTCCTTTTCCTCGCCGTAGGTATGGGGTTTGTCTTCCGCGCCATTGGTGCATTCGATAATCAAACAGTCCAAATGATGCCTCGGCAGCGACGCGCCCGTTAGTAAGGCTTGTGGCGAAAATTTCACATCGCCTGTATGCATAATCGCCGCGCCACCCGCTTCAAACATCACTCCGGCAGAGCCGATAATATGCCCTGCATCGTGGAAGGTCAGAGTAATATCCTCTGCCGACGCGCTCCTACCGGAAGCGCCATTGTAGGTCGAGGTCTTATGTTGGAGTTTAAGCGGCTCATTGTAGAGTGTACCTTCAAAAACGACGGGAAATTTATCAAGCATCGCGGGAACGTAGAAATCAAGCGCTCCGGCGGGTAGTTTGCTTACATCGTCGAGTTTGAACAGTTTTATCGTATTGCGGAGCATGATTTCAATAAGGTCGCGGGTGGGGCGCGTGGCAATCATACGTGCATGAGGAAGACTTTTCATGATGTACGGCAGTCCGCCCAAGTGGTCGGTGTGGGCATGGGTTAGAACAAAGGTGTGAACAGGGCGTTCACCGAGAAGCTCCAACTGTGGAAGTGCCTCGCGGTCGCGGCGGCGCGGGTGCAAGCCTGAATCAATAAGGACACCATGCCCGTCAATATTCACATAACAAGAATTTGCGCCGATTTCGCCTGCGCCTCCCAGCATCATAAGTTCAATATTCATTCTGTCGGTCTCTTTGCTATTCGTGGTGATACAGAAAAAGTCTGTATCATGTTGGATTTATTGTGGTTGTTTCAGAAGCGCTTTGTAGCGAACGGGATTGTGCAATAGCGCGGATGCTGTTACAATGTCCGCATCGTCGCTTAATGTTTTGCTGATGACCGTGCTGCGTGGGTAAAAACGCTCCAAAATTTCTTCGTAGAGTGCAAAACTGATAAGCTCACGCTGTTTCTCTAATTCCTGCGCTTGGTCTTTGGCGAGTTGATTTTTTGCCGCAGTGATATGTGCCATTAGAGCAGTATTTGAGACTTGATTTTGCGAGGTTTTCAAGAGTTTTTCGCATTCGGTCAATTTGCGAAATGCCGGGCTTTCGTAAGTGAATTTTGAACGCTTCGCAAAGGCAACAAACTGGTCGAAGAGGCGCTTTTCCACAACAAATTTTTCCGGCAAGGTCTTTTTATCGCCAGCGTATTCATTGGCAAAAGCAAAAAGAGTATTGTGCTTGAAAAGTTCGCCCAACACGTCCGATTGCGCCCGCACCGCAACAACACTATCGGGCGAAATACCCGTTGCATCGCGGACAACGCGTCCGGTTGAGGTTTTGAAGGTTTTGGTCGTATCCAAATTTGATTTCACAATACCGTGTCGCCGCCCGTTATAGTCAATTTTTTGAATACAGCGCCCCGATGGGGTGTAGTATTTTGCTGTCGTCATTTTAAGCGTTGCATCGTATGGAAGCGAAGAAATCGTCTGAACAAGCCCTTTGCCAAAGGAGCGCTCACCAATAACTACGCCTCGGTCTAGGTCTTGCATCGCTCCGGCGACGATTTCACTAGCGCTGGCGGTGTTATCATTAATAAGAACGGCAAGCGGCAGCGTTGGCTCAATCGGCTGGCGACGCGAGAAATAGCGCCTTTCGGTATCATTGCTGCGTCCGCGTGTCGAAACAATCACCGTTCCTTGCGGAACAAAGAACTCGCTAATGCTCACGGCTGCATCCAGTAAACCGCCCGGATTATCGCGTAAATCCACGATAAGCCCTCGCAATGCCGATTTATTATCAGTTGCTTGCTTATTCAGCGCATTCAAGGCATCGCGCACTTCCGGCGCAGCATTGTGGGTGAAGCGTTCAAGCCGCACGTAGCCAATATCGTTTTGAATAATGCCGAAATAGGTGACGTTTTTGAGCGTAACTTCCTGCCGTGCGAGCGTAATCCGAAGCGTGTCGCGCACTCCTGCACGTAATATGCGCATCGTAACGCTTGTACCAGGCTTCCCGCGAGTAAATCTGCGGAGTTCGTCGGATTTGACATTCATCACTACCGCAGAATCAATCGCGTAAATTCTATCGCCAACCCGCAAACCCGCTTTTTCTGCCGAACAGCCTTCGGTAATACCAACGATGGTAACGGCGCTGTCCATTAGAGCAGTCGTGATGCCGAGTCCGCCATAAACGCCCGTCGTAATAATATCTACTTCTTCATTATCCTCGTCGGCGATGTAGGATGTGTAAGGGTCGAGATGTTTGACCATTCCTTCGATACCCGCTTCGATAAATTCGGCGGGGTCAATTTCATCAACATAGTCGTTGGAGACTTGGCGAAAAAATTCCCCGAAAACAGCAAGGGATTTCGAGATTTTCATGTATGCGGCATTATCTACGGCTGCGTGAAATCCCCATGAGGAAATGCCAACACACAGAACGAGAAATGACCAGAGGAGGACTCGTAATAAACCAGTACGTCGCATAACAAGAAAAAATAAAGTCGAACAACAAGAAATTGTGCTTGAAAGGGTGTGAAACACCGCTTAGAGTGCCGTTGCTGTTGGGTTAAGAAGAAATTCTTGAATTTTTTCGAGGTCTTCCGGCGTTAAGAACTGTCCAATAGCATCCACCAAAACGCTCAAAAGCGAGGATTTGTAGGTCATATAGACATTCGCTTCGCCTTTGCGAAAGACTTGGTAGTTGATTTGCGTATTGAGCATTTGCCATTGGCTTTTCATCTCGATAAAGCCGAGTGCGACGGAAATAAGCAGTTCATCGCTATCATCGCCAACATCGTCAAGATGCGAAAGAAAATTTGCGCGAACATCCATAATCCATTGAGCTAAATCTAATCGGTCTTGTGGTGTGCCTTCTTGGTAGGCATCCAAACTGGATTTCCACATTTCTTCGACAGCGTGGCTCTCCAGAGCCTCGCGTAAACGTTGAACGGTCATTGACATTTTCCTTCAAAAAAGAGTAATTCGAGTAGTGGTGAGCGTACAAGCGCTGATGAAAGAAAAAACAGACCATGATAATACGAAAAATTCTTGACCTATCAGCGACAATAGTTTGGAAAAAGCGAATGACTGGATTTTGGCACTCCCGCACTTCTATTTGGTGGCTGCACAACATTGGGTTAAATCGTTAAAATTCCCTCGTGGTCTATCACAACCGTTTCGCGGAGTGGGTCGGGAAGCAAACTCTCTCCCATAAGATACTCGTCCACCGAGCGAGCAATGCTGCGCCCTTCGGCGATTGCCCAGACCACAAGCGATGCACCGCGTGTGCAGTCCCCCGCAGCAAAAATCCCTGCTTGCGAAGTTAATCCGCCTGTTTTGACGGCGACTTTCCCCGTTTTTGTTGTTTCCACCTCAAGTTGGCGTAAAAGCTGATATTCGGGATAATTGAATCCAACGGCAATCAAAATTAAATCTGCTGGAATCAGCACTTTGTCGCCCTTGATAAGATGCGGCGTAGCGCGTTCTTCTGTGCGAACTTTGCGATTCAGCCGTGCTGATTCGATGGCAACAACATTGCCCTCAGCATCGCCCACAAAACGCTGCGTGACCATCGTGAAAAGCCGCTCACAGCCTTCTTCGTGGGAACTTGAATCCAAATAGACCGTTGGCACAAGGGGCCACGCGCTGTTCTGCTCTGTTGCTTCCGGCGGACGGACGTGAATATCGAATTGTGTTACCGACTTTGCACCGTGCCTATTTGCCGTACCGATGCAGTCTGCACCGGTGTCGCCGCCACCGATGACAACGACGTGTTTCCCCTCAGCATTGATGCGCTCTTCGGGCGGAATCGCCTCACCGCAGTCCACACGATTTTGCTGGGTCAGATACTCCATTGCGGGATAAATGCCCGATAGTTCGCGCCCTTCAAGCGGCACGTCTCGCTCAACGCTTGAGCCAATAGCCAACACAACAGCATCAAACTCCCGTTTCAAGCGCCATGCAGGGAATTTTCCGCCCACATCAGTATTCGTTTGAAATTTCACGCCTTCTGAGCGAAGCTGCTCAATACGCCGCTCCACGACGCTTTTTGCCAGCTTGAAATTCGGAATACCATACATGAGCAAGCCACCCAAACGGTCGCTTTTCTCAAATACCGTGACGCTGTGTCCGGCGCGATTGAGTTGCTGTGCGGCTGCCAGTCCTGCCGGTCCCGAACCCACGATGGCAACGCGCTTCCCCGTGCGAAAGGTTGGCGGCTCAGGCTGAATCCAACCTTCGGCAAAGCCTCTATCCACAATCGCATTTTCGATAGATTTTATCGTCACGGCGGGTGCGTTGATAGCCAAAACGCATGATGATTCGCACGGTGCGGGACAGGTGCGCCCTGTAAATTCGGGAAAATTATTGGTGGCATGAAGCTCATCAATTGCCTCGCGCCAATCATTGCGATAGACCAGATCATTCCACGTCGGAATGAGGTTGCCGAGCGGACAGCCCGACATACAAAACGGAGTTCCGCAATCCATACAGCGAGCGCCCTGCTCCTGCGCCTGTTGGACGGGCAGCGCAAGTTCAAATTCGCCAAAATGCTTTTTGCGGTCGTGAGCACTTTGCTTTGGTGCGGCTTTGCGCTCAAATTCGAGGAATCCTGTGGGTTTGCCCATGATGGTCGTTAATATTGTACGTGGTTGCTTAGTTGTCGGGACTTATGTATTTTGGTAGAAACAATCGTTCCAATATTGCTTCATGTATTTATGGCTACATCCTATTCAAATTTCACCTACACCGACCTTGATACGTTGCTGGTACACTACGAGCGCCAAAAACTCTTTCCTCAAGCAATTTCCGGCTTGGAATCAAGCAACTGGCTGAGTGAAACGCTCGCAATGAACCATTCCTACCCGCTTGGAACTGAAAAAGCAAAGTCCGAACTGCTCGTCATCCCGATTTTAACGGAAATACGACGGAGAAATCACGGTTTTTTTGCGCTCTACTCCGGCTATACCTTTGATGTTGATGCAACGCAAGGATTGACGGGCAGAAGTGATTTTATTCTTACCAAAGAGCGTCGCAGCCCCATTATCACCGCACCACTCTTTGCCGTCGTCGAAGCAAAAAATGATAATGTTGAAGATGCCGTGCCGCAGTGTATCGCACAAATGCTGGCTGCGCAGATTTTTAATGAGCGAAAAGGAACGACGGTGCCAGTGATTTATGGAGCCGCTACGTCTGGCTTCGACTGGCTTTTTATGCGCCTTTCGGGCAATACGGCGTTGATTGATACGGAAATCTATCAGATTCGCGCATTGCCGGAACTGCTCGGCGTTTTGCAAAATATTATTGATTTTTACAAAAATCTACCGGAGTAAATCATCCAAGCAAAATGTCCACAAGCCCTGATACCGCCTAAGGTACAAGCGGCGGGCGCTTCAAATGAAATCCCGTCGCATCTTGAAATTTCTTCGCAACTGCCAGTATCGTGCCTTCATCGAACAAACGCCCGCAAAACGTGATGCTGATTGGTCTGCCGTCGGTTCGAGTGCCATTGGGAACGACCACGCAGGGGTGTCCCGTCAAATTGGTCAAAAGCGTATTATTTCCTTCGGTTGTCGGGCAGACATAGACATCCACTGTTTTCATCAGTGCTGCCATTTCTTCGATGATGAGGCTGCGGACGCGCTGCGCTTGAATGTACTCAACAGCAGGAATGAAGCGGGCTGCACGGAATTGATTGCCCCACGCGAATTTATGCTGTTGCACAAACGCACTGTCTTTGCCGCTCCGCGTGAGTTCGTCGAAGGCGGCAGCAGATTCTGCACTAATCAAATAATCCAAACTTCCAGTGGGATATTTTTTCGGCAATTCAATCGGAATCAGTTCTGCGCCAAGGCTGCGTAAGGTCGCCAATGCCGCACTATCGCTTGTGGTGTAGCCTTTGTCGTTCTCAAAAAGTTCTTTCACGTAGCCAATACGCATTTTCGCCAGATTCACCGATGGTGTGTAGGAAAAAGAAGCGTCGTAAACAGTCGCATCCAAGCCATCTTTGCCATGAATTGCCTTGAAAACAATAGCGCAATCTTCCACCGTGCGGCAAATTGGACCAACTTTATCAAACGTCCATGCCAGCGCCATAGCACCTGCGCGGCTAACGCGCCCAAAGGTCGGACGCAGCCCCGTCACACCACAGCGCGTGGAGGGGGAAACAATCGAACCGTATGTTTCCGTGCCAAGTGCAAACGCCAGCAATCCCGCCGCCGTCGCCGATGCTGAACCCGCCGACGAGCCACTGGAGCCGTCTTTC
>JAAFHM010000510.1 GCA_013298375.1 Ignavibacteria bacterium
ACAAGCCGCAAAGCGCCAACGGAAGCCTTTTCCAAGCTAAAATCGATACGTTCCGAGTACGCGGCAAATTCTTGCGAATGAAGCAACTGGACAGCAAAAATTCCCGCTCCAATCGCAATCGGCAATGCCGCTAAAACGCCATAGTGAAGAGGGTTTGATGGCGTTGCACTTTTGTCTGTTATCCGGGTGACAAATGCCCAGAGGGTGTAGAAAAAGAGCAGTAACACGAGATACAGCGTTGTTTGCGGATGCCCCGATAGCATCATTATTCCCAGCACCAAACCCGCCAGAAGCGAGTAACGAAGGCGTTTTTGGAAGGATTCGTTGGAAATAAGTGCTTCGCGGAAATACATCCAAACAAGCGGAAACCACGCGCAATGTTCAACCATCATTGGGTGAAAAACGTGGCACACCGCGTAGGAGGAAAATCCGTACGAAACCGCAGAAATAAGCGCCCCCATATCGCTCACCTTGAGAGAGCGCACAAAAAGAAACATTGTGAATTGAGCGAGAGCAAAGTGCGCAATAATGAGCATTTCTGCCGCAAGAACGGATAATTTTCCATTGTTCACAAACAGCGCCACAAGCATATTGGGCGGGTAGAAAAAGCCTATCGCCACATCTGCTAAAAACGGCGTTCCGGAGAAGGTGTAGGGATTCCAGAACGGCAACTCTCCCATGCGAAGATATTTAGCAGCAAAGGCTTGTGCCGGATAAATATACTCTGCAAAATCTTCCCAGAAATATATTGAACCAAAGATTTGCGACTGAAAAAACACCAAAGTTGTGACAAGAAACGTCAGCCCTACTGCCCAAAGCGGGATGCTGAGAGGTGTTGCGGGCGAGGTGTGCGTTACGGACTTTTTTGCTGCGTTTTTGGTCGTTTTTTGTTGTTTTGCCATAAATGCAAGTGTATATGCGGTGTATGGTTATCAAATCAAGGGCAATGCGATTAATTGCGTAATCTGGTCGTATCAATCGAATTAAGAAAATCAACTTTTGCCAGCAGTGACTCTTGTGTTTCGACGTTTTCGGGGTCGGGCAGACAGCAATCTACTGGGCAGACCGCCGCGCACTGGGGTTCGTCGTGAAAACCAACACACTCAGTGCATTTGTCCGGCACGATAAAATAGACTTCATCGGAATAAAACTGGCTTTTGAAGCCGCCCGGCGAGGTGGAATCGGAATATTCTTTATCGCCGAGCTTCCACGATACGGCGGGTTCATAAATGGCGGTATTGGGGCATTCCGGCTCGCAAGCGCCACAGTTAATGCAATCGGAGGTGATACGAATTGCCATAGAATAACATCCTTTCAGCAAAGTAATAATGCGGGTGATTTCAAGAGTTTGGTTAGGAAATAATCATCGAAACTACGACTTACGGGGAAATTGGACAACAAGAATTTTGCTGCTGCTGTCGTGATTGCTTGACAGGAAGATGATAGACAAAAGCCGAATGAGGTTTCCATCATTCGGCTTAAAGTCTTCTGCTGCGGCGATTCAGCAACTAGAACAAATCTTCCTGCTCTTCGCCCGAAAGCTCATCATTGCTTGCTGTGTGACCATTGGTGGTATGCCCATCTAAAGTGGCAACCTCAGCCAAAGTTCCATTTTCAGCGCCTTCTACGCCTTCTGCGATGATTTCCGTGCCGTCGTCTTCTACTTCTTCTTCATGCACGACAATAGCAATATCCGCAATGGAATCATCTTCATCCAGCTTGATAAGCCTTACGCCCTGCGTGTTTCTGCCAATAACGCGAATATCTCTTGCTGCCTGACGAATAACCACGCCTTTGGCGGTCATCACGACAATGTCTTCATTATCGGTTACTTCGAGAATTGCCGAAACATCTCCGGTTTTTTCTGTGAGATTCATCGAAATTACGCCTTTTGCACCGCGATTGGTTTGGCGGAAATCTTCGAGGCGGCTGCGTTTGCCATAGCCTTTTGTGCCAACAACAATCACATTTGCGTCCGAATGGCGGATAGCTGCCATCGAAACAACTTCATCGCCTTCATTCAGGCGTATGCCGTGAACACCCGTAGCAGAGCGCCCCATCGGGCGACCATCGCTCTCAATAAATCGGCACGCCATACCCTTTTTGCTGGCGATAAGAATCTCGCAATTCCCATCGGTCAGACGCGCTGAAACAAGGCGGTCATCGTCGTTGAGTCCAAGTGCAATGATGCCATTGGAACGTACATTTTCAAACTCGTTGAGCGGAGTTTTTTTGCACGTGCCGTGTTTGGTGGTCATCATAATAAATTGCTTGTCGTTGAACTCGCGCACGGGCAGATATGCTGTAATTTTTTCGTCATTGTCTTTTTGAATGACGTTGGCAATCGCTCGCCCACGTGATGCACGGCTGCCTTCGGGCAGGTCATAGACCTTCAAACGGAAGCAGCGACCTCTATCGGTGAACATCATCAAATAGTGGTGTGTTGCGGCTTGGAAGACAGTTTCCACAAAATCGTCCTCGCGGGTACTTGCGCCCGATGCGCCACGCCCGCCGCGCCCTTGACGGCGATAGTTCGAGACCGATGTGCGCTTGATATAGCCTTGGTGCGTGATAGTCACAATCACATCTTCATTCGCTATCATGTCCTCAATCGTGAATTCACGGGCATCCATCACGATTTCTGTGCGACGCGCATCGCCGTATTTATCGCGGAGTGCTTTAAGTTCTTTCGCCACTTCCTGCATTTGAAGTTGTTTGCTTGCCAAAACAGAGCGCAAGCGGTCAATCGTCAACATCACTTCTTTGTATTCATCCTCAATTTTCTGCCGTTCCAAGCCCGTGAGCCGTTGAAGGCGCATATCTAGAATCGCTTTGGCTTGCAGTTCCGACAGACCGAAATTGGCGCGGAGAGCGGCATTGGCGGTTCCGGCATCACGCTCGGCGCGAATGGTCTTGATAATAGCTTCAATATTGTCCAATGCAATGCGGAAGCCTTCCAAAATATGCGCTCGTTTTTCTGCCGAATCAAGGTCGAATTGAGCGCGGCGAACGATGATTTCATTACGGAACTCCAAGAAATGTTCAAGCATTTCTTTGAGCGTCAGCACTTTCGGACGACCCTTGACCAGCGCCAACATGATTACGCCGAAAGTTGATTGCATTTGCGTATGCTTGTAAAGATTATTCAGCACCACGCCAGAAGTCGCATCACGCTTGAGGTCAATGACCACACGCACACCGTCGCGGTCGGATTCATCGCGCACATCGGCAATGTCTTCCAACTTTTTATCGCGCACAAGCTCCGCAATTTTTTCAATTAAACTTGCTTTGTTGAGCTGAAAAGGAAGCTCCGTCAGAACAATACTTTCGCGTCCGGTTTTTGCTTTTTCGATAAACACTTTTGCACGAATTACCACGCGCCCACGCCCTGTAGTGTAGGCATCGCGCACACCTTGGTAGCCGTAGATAATGCCGCCCGTCGGAAAATCGGGTGCCGTGACGTGCTGCATGATTTCTTCCACCGTCATTTCGGGCTTTTTGATAAGCGCCAAAAGCGCATTCACAATTTCCGTTAAATTATGCGGCGGAATATTGGTTGCCATACCAACAGCAATGCCACCTGCACCGTTCACCAGCAGCGCCGGAAGATTTGTTGGCATGACGCTTGGCTCTTGGAGGGAATCATCAAAGTTGGGGCGAAAATCAACGGTATTGCGCTCAAGGTCGCGTAAAACCTCGCCCGCAATGGAGGACAACCGCGCTTCGGTATAACGCATTGCCGCAGGA
>JAAFHM010000365.1 GCA_013298375.1 Ignavibacteria bacterium
GCGGTTTTTTGTAGTGTTTCGCTCCGAATGAGCGGTGGTGTGTAGAAGAACCCGCCGGACGGCAGCGTATCTGCACTCCTTAGCCGCCCGACGGGAGTATGATATGAGCAATTATCCTATTTTTAGACCTTACCAGCACCATTTCCAATTATGTTCCAAACAGAGTTTTTTTCCTATCTCCAACTTGGTTTTTCGCACATTTCCGACCTTGCGGGATACGACCATATTTTGTTCGTGACTGCGCTTTGTGCGCTCTACGATATGCGCCACTGGCGTCACCTGCTCTGGCTTGTAACCTCTTTTACGATTGGGCATTCGGTAACATTGGCGCTTTCGACGCTCAACTTTATTGCGTTTTCGAGTAGTATTGTGGAGTTCCTTATTCCCGTGACGATTGCGCTCACGGCGTGTGTCAATATCGCAACCTTGCACAGGAAGAAGGAGTTTTTTGCGCAGGAAGAGTCGGCGAATTTTCTTCAGGCATTACGAGGGCAGGATTGGACAAAGTACGCAATGGCACTGGGTTTTGGCTTTATTCACGGGATGGGCTTTTCGACATTTTTGAAAAGTTTGCTTGGCAGGGAAGCCGCCATTACGCTGCCGTTGTTGGCATTTAATGTGGGGTTGGAGTGCGGACAGATCCTCATTGTTGGCTGTCTTTTATTGCTGACCTTTGTAATGACAAGGCTTATTGGGTTGGCACGACGCGATTGGGCGCTTATTGTTTCGGGAGCAGCGTTGGGAATTGCCTTGACGTTGATGCTTAAAAATGCTCCATCCTTGTAGCGTTATTTTCGCTGCAATATCGCCCAACAGGAGCGCGAACGCAGTTCGCAAAAATTACGGTGTGAATTGCGTTTGCACTTCTGTTGAGCGTATTTTTACACCGCCGAGCGCGTATCTTCTGCCAGCATTGGGAAAAGGCGCGAAAAGAGCGTCGAAGAATTTGCCGAAAGTTCTGCTAGTGTTCCGCTTTCCACGGCTATGCCGTCGTTGAGTACCAAAATACGGTCAGAGCGGCGAATGTTCTCAATGTCATTAGAAATATCAAGAATCGTCCAGTTGCCGCAAGCATAGATTCCATCAAGGATTTGGAGCTTCCGTGCTTGGTCGAGCGTGTGCAGTGCCTCATCAATAACGAGCAGTTGCGGACGAGCAATAATCGCACGAGCAATCATAATGCGGCACAAAATACTTTCCGAGAGATTCACCCCAGTTGCCAGAATCTCTGTGTTTAAGCCATTGGGCAGTTGTACAATTTCTTCATAGACGTGTGCTGTCTTGAGCGCCCATTCAATATCTTCCGTCCCAAAGCGCCTTCCAAGCATGATATTATCACGCACGGTGCCGTCAAAAATTTCCAGATTTGTCGAAACAATGCCGATTGCTGCGCGAGTATCACTCATTCGCAAATGCCGTATTTCCTGACCATTCAGCAAAACTCCACCGCTTTGTGCGTCGTAGAGCCGCGCCAAAAGATTGGTAACGGTCGTTTTGCCCGAACCCGGCTCTCCAACAATGCTTGTATGCGAACATGGCGTAACTTCAAATGACAAACCCTTTAATACATTATTTCCATCGGGATAGGCAAAATAAATATTTTGCAACCGCAACGAAGCTGGTCCTAATCGGCGCTCAAAGTGCGCACCACCACTGGTTTCCAACTCTTTATCGGTAATATGCGACACTTTGTCAACAGCAGTGAGTAAGTCGTAGTAAATATCAAATTGGCTAATAAGTTTTTCCAACGAACTCAGAATAGACAAAATCACCAATTCTGCGGCGACCAACTGACCAATCGAAATACTTTGCTCAATAACTAAAAAGCCGCCCAATCCTAATACCCCAGCGCTGGCAATCGCACGGAAAATAGCCGAACCCATCAGTTGCCGTGCCAAAACAGCAAAGTGTTTCGCACGTGCCTTCACATATTCTTCCGCAATGTGGTCAACGCGCTCCATGATAAATTCTTCTGTCGCATAGACCTTGAAACTCGTGTGGCTGCGGGCGATTTCTTCTAGCCATTCGACAAGAGCATATTTTTTCTTTGATTCTTTGATGCTTGTTTCTAAGCCACCGTAAGAAAGAGCAAAAATGACAATAGCGGCAAAAAAGAATAAGGCAAGATCAAAGACAATAAATACAGGATGATAGACAGCCAGCAAAACCAATCCCACCAACGCTATCAACAGCGCACTCAAGCCATCTAGGAGCATTTTACTCAGCGACTTTTGAATTGTTATCACATCAAAAAATCGGTTGACGAGTTCCGGTGCGTACTCGCCGGAAAGAGCATCCATGCGTATTTTGGGCAATCGCGTGGCAATATCCAGTGCCGCACGAACAAATAACCGCCGCTGCAAAAGATCCACCAAATACGATTCCATGAGCAGGAAAATACCCGTTATCATCATTCCTATTGCCACAACCACACATAAAACAATCAGTTGCGGCGTAATTACCCCCAACTGCACAGCATTGACGATTGCTTGCGAAGAAAGTGGCACCACCAAACTCAGCAAACCGGAGATAATCGAATACGTGACTAACACCCAAATATCACGCTTTTCTGCATGAATAAGGTGGTAGAGTTTTTTGAGTAATTCCCATGCCGTTGGTTGATGATGATGTCCCGCCGCGCCATAGCTGGCGTGGCTATTGTGCGAATGTGCTTGACCGTTAGTGTGGTGTGAAGCCATGATGACAGAAATGAGGTAAAATGGAAGAATGAGCAACAACCGCCGTCGGCTTCTACGCAACATCAAGGAGCGTGAAGTCCTTCTGATGTTGACGCAAAAATTCGTTGCGTATTGTGGTATGCTCCGATTTACGCAAATGTGGGTCTTCGGCAACGATGGCAAATGCTTCGCGGCGGGCAATCGAAATTACATCGCCGTCGCTCACCAAATCCGCAAATGTAAATTCGGGAATACCCGATTGGCGCGTACCCAAAAAGTCTCCGGGACCGCGCAATTTTAAATCAACTTCGGCAATTTTGAAACCGTCACTTGTGTCTTGCATGGTTTTGAGGCGAATAATGCAGGATTTGCGCTCCTGTGCTTCATTTTCACGCTTGCTGATGTGAAATTTGAAGTGGTCTTTTGTTGCCAGCAAACAAAAAGACTGCTCCGCGCCCCTTCCGACGCGCCCTCTGAGCTGGTGCAGTTGCGCAAGACCAAATCGGTCGGCGTTTTCAATCAACATCACCGTTGCATTCGGCACGTCGATACCTACTTCGACAACCGTCGTTGCCACTAAAATATGAAACTCTTTGTTTTTGAATGCTTTCATGGCATCTTCTTTTTCATACCAGAGCATTTGCCCGTGTAGCAATCCCAGTTTGAGGTCTGGAAAAATCTCGTGTTGAAGCCGCTCGTGGTGTTCGACGGCGGATTTTGCCTCGACTTTTTCCGATTTTTCGACGAGAGGATAGACAATATATGCCTGATGCCCTTTTTCGACCTGCTCCCGCAGAAATTGAAAGACGACGGGGAGTTTAGACTCAAAGACCACTTTCGTTTTAATCGTTTTGCGATTTTTCGGCAATTCGTCAATCACCGAAACGTCAAGGTCGCCATAAACAGTCATGGACAAGGTGCGTGGAATGGGTGTTGCCGACATAACCATAATGTGCGGCGAGATTTCCTCCGCCGTCAATTCAGCATCGTTAGCAAAACTAGCTGTTGCTTTTTTCTTCAATTCCGCGCGTTGCAAAACGCCGAATCGATGCTGCTCGTCAATCACAACCAGCCCCAAACGCTTGTATTCAACGGTGCTTTGGAAGAGCGCGTGTGTGCCGACGATGATGTTTGCTTCACCGGAAAGGATTTGTTCGCTAATGGCGGCGCGTTGGCGTTTTTTCTGTCCGCCGACAAGCTGCGCAACGGTGATTTTGCGTGGGTCTTGGATGTCGGCGAGTTTGGTGTTGAGTTTCTCAATATAGTCGCGGAGCGTGTTGTAGTGCTGTTCGGCAAGAATTTCGGTTGGAGCCATCATCACGCACTGCAAGCCCGCATCAATGGCGGCAAGCATCGCCAACAGCGCCACAACTGTCTTGCCGGAGCCGACATCGCCTTGCAAGAGCCTGTTCATAGGCTTTGTGCTGCGCATATCGTCCAGCGCCTCGCGGAGAACACGCTTTTGCGCACGGGTCAACTCGAAGGGCAGGAGTTCCAGCAGCAAGCGGGCAAGCGGGCTTTTTTCGCCGATTGCTGGCGCTTTGTCAATGCTTTTAATGCCATTATGCCGCATTGCCAAGAGCATTTCAAAGAAAAATAATTCCTCGAATTTCATGCGTTCACGCGCCTTCTGGAGCGCTTCGTGGGAATCGGGAAAATGCAACTGCTGTGCGGCGGACTGAATACCGGGAAAGTCAAATTTCGTGAGTAGTTCCTCCGAAAGTGTTTCGTGCAGATTGGGTATTTCCTGCTCGACAACGGCACTAACCAAATTCCGCATAACCCGCATGGTTAAGCCAGCGTCCTTCATTTTTTGTGTGAGGCGATATTTCGGTAAAATTCTTCCGGCGGTGTAGGATTCTGCGTCATCGGGTTCGATGCGCTCTATTTCGGGGTGGTTAAATTGAATTTTGCCGTAGGCATATTCGGCAATGCCGCTCACGGCAAGGAGTTGGTCTTCTTGGTAGATACGCTTAAAATATTCCGCCTGATTCCAAAAAACAATTTCCGCCTTTACGCCGCTATGATCGTCAAGTTCCACCGCAACCATTGTACGATTTTTTCCAAAGGTTCTATCGCGCACAGCCCGTACAAATGCGACGACGGTCACTTCCGTGTGCAGATTCATGTTCTGCTCGGAAAAAGCATCTTGCTGTTGGGCGTTGACGAGAGCCGTTTTAAGGTCGCGGAGCGACGGAACGCTATTGCGGTCTATGTAGGAGCGCGGGTAAAATCGCAATAAATCGGACGGCGTGAGTATGCCAGCGATTGCTAGTGCTTCGGCGCGGCGCGGTCCGATGCCTTTCATGTATTGAATGCTCACAGGTACGCTTTGAGCGGGAGTGATTGGCGCGGTTGATGGTGATAAAGGCTGTTCGGGCATACTGTTTTGGTCAAAGCCGAGAGAAAGAATTATCTGCAATCTCTTTGTACACGACAAAACTCACAGAGCAAGATTTCATCGTAGCTAGAAAGAAGAAAACCGCTCAAAAAGCGGTAGATTGCGGTGTTCACTCCTCAATCTGCTCCACTTTTCTTACGGTTTTCAATGA
>JAAFHM010000389.1 GCA_013298375.1 Ignavibacteria bacterium
ATTGGAACGAGGGATGAACCGGAGCCATTGTTCGCAAGAGGATTTGTGTTGGTCACGACAACGAGACCAGGAGAGCAGCCGGGCATCTCGGCAATAATGGTATCGCGGGAAATCGTCATCGTACCGCTAATATCGAAGGTCTGGATGCGCTCAATAATTCTGACAGGCTGCCCGCCAATAGTAACATTTACATCGTTGTAAAAAGCACCACCCGTAATCACAACCCGCGTTGTCCGACCGATTGGTGCGGTTTTGGGTGTAAAATCATAAACGACAGGTGCCGGAATGGTGTTGATAGCCTTAAAGCAATAATTGCGGCTTACACCGCAGGGATTTCGCACGGACATCACGCCATCGCGCTCTGCACCAATACTAAATCGGATTTCCCTGCCTTGATTTTCAATGCGATAATTAAAATTCGATGATTGGTTATTGCCGTTGATAAATACTTGCGTACTAGCATTGAAACCTTGACCAAAAACGGTGATATTTGTTCCAGGTCCAGCAAGAACACATAGGTCGACATCGAACCCGATACTACTTTCTATCCGCGTGACTATCGGCGGTCCCGAACACTGCGCCTGTGCTTGTACTGGAGCAAAAAAAGCGATAGAAGCAAGAATGGAGGCAAGGCAAAGAATAGTCGTGCGCGTAAAACCCAAAAGAGAAGAAAGAGTCATCATGGATAGAGGAAAACAAAACGTGAATACAAAAATTGCGTCCTGAGGTGTTGCAAACCGAAACAATGAGGCATGGAAAAAGCCGGAACTGTTTCAAAGCAAAACACAAAAATACGCTTTTTTAGGGAAGCAGACGGTAATCCTCCAAATCCATGCCGAAAAAAAAAAGAAAAAAAATTCGATTATAGGTCGATTTTGGTCAAAATATGACACTACCCTCAAAAATCGGTGAGGGGGTGTCACTATCTTTTTGTTTGGGAATTGTGTAGATTTGTGTCAGGTAATCGGAGCGGCATGGCATAAGCCGAACCAACATTAGAAAAATCGTGCGAAAATGAACTGTCAGTTTTGCAGTCCACAGAAGCACAACCGCAAGCGAGGTCAAACGCTGACGGTTTGAAAGAAAGTGTGTATAAGGTTGAAGTACACACTGAGGGGGCAACAGCACACATACTCTGTCCTTTTGAGACGGACAGCTGAAGAGAGGCGGCTGCTGTATGAACGCTCAAACGCCCTCAATAAAACAGCGCATCAATATTGCTTTGTAGCAACAGGTGATGCGCTGTTTTTTTTATGGTGTGCCGAAAGAACTGGTCTTGATTTATATCCCTTCCTTACGGCGTTTCACTTCACCAAGCCCGCAAAATGTTGTGCCGCCCAGACTTCCGCCATATCAGCAAATTGCGGCGTTACCAAGATAAAAATCAGGGCAAAGAGAATACCAAATGTCCAGATGATGCGCTTTGGAACGTTGGGGGAATGTTTTTTTGCCAAATGCCACTGCTCCATCAGCACGTACACCGCCACAATCACTGCAATCGTCAGCACAACTGCCGCAAAGGGGCGCAATACGCCGCCAACAAAGTAGGACATTCCCAAATTTGCGGGCGAACCATAGACCAGCATCAAATGAAAAACATACACAAACAGCGATTCTTGCCCCATCAACTGAAGCCATGATGCGGGCTTGCGGTTCAGCACCGACCATGCCGTAATCTTGTCTTGCCACAGAAAAAGCATCGAAAAGAGCAGCACCGAGCCACTAACGCGAAAGATCACATTCCCCGGCGAACAGAGATACCAGTTTTCCGTCCAGCCATAGTTAAACATTTGATTCCAACCTGTCCACATAAACGTCATCACCACAAATGGCGTAACAAAACCCACCCACGCACTGCGTTTGGCAAAGGTGCGGCGGTCGGGGGAATCAAGGAAAAATGCGGTTAAAGCCGAGCCGATGAAAAAATATCCGCACCACGGAAAGAGCGGAAACGCGGCTGCCGGCGGACGCGACAAATACGAACCAAGCGCACGAGGCAAGAACGTATCGGGTTCGAGCTGCCAAACAAGGGGCGCTCCGAAAACAAACAGTACCGCCATGCCCACAAAAACCCATCGTAATTGCTTCAGCGTAGGAACAAGCATAAGCAGTGCCAATGCAAGGAATGATGCGATGGCGATGGCATGAAGAACATCGCAAATCCAAAGAATATTTTGCCTGTCGGGTGCGGCAAGAAGATATTTTCGGAGCGAAATTTCGGGAATATGCAGCCAATACGCCACAAGCAGGATGAATCCTAAGCGCCGAACATATTGCCACAAGGGCGGTTGAAACGATTTGTATTCTTGCGCCTTGCGCGAGGCAGCAAGCCAAAAGCCCGCTCCGGCACAGAAAATAAACGAGACCGACACATACCCATTCGTGGTATTCAAGACATCAAAAAACCACCCCCCACGAAAACTCCAGCTTAAACAGGCATTGACGACGTGCGTCTCAATCATCCAGACACACGCAATACCACGCATGATGTCAATGAACGAGAGTCGCTGTGCGCTTTGTGGCTTACCGATGATGTTCGGCGGTGCGGTTGTGGTCATGGCGTTGTCCCTTCGATAAAAATGAAAAAATTGTCGGTATTGTTTACCTGGATGATGCTGAAAAGGGTGGAAAATTCTTCCCGTCCGGCGGCTGAAGAGAGTAAATACGCTGCCGTCGGGCGGCTTCTGCAACTGGCAAACATCCGCCGGACGGCGAAGAAGCCGCCCGACGGGATATACCGGAGCAGTCAAGCGTTTCGGAACATTCGCCTTGCTTCTAGCACAATATCATTGCAAAGACTCATGTCCACCGCGCTTGGCAGTGTGGATGCCGCCGCTAGGGTGTTCAACAAGGCAATATCGGCTTCGGCTTGCGCAATAATCTGCTCCAAATCCACCTCGCCTCGGCGAATACGCAAGAGTTCATGCGCATTTGGGCGGCGCACCGTCAAGGTGCCATTTTGTGCGATTTCCAGCGCCATATCCAACAAACGCCGACAGTGCAGCAGATTTTTTCCATCAATTTTTTGTTGATGCCCCTGCACATCCACGTAACGCTGGGTATTACGCTCTTCCAGCCATGTTGTGTATTCTCGGTATTGTCGGCAGTGGTGGGAATAGGCGGACTTGTTGAAGTTGATAATCGTCAGTGGCGATGCGTCTTTGGGGACGGAACTGAGTCGCACATCGTTACTATCGTCAGCAATCACGCCGCGAAAAACCGATTCGGGAGAATCGTCGTAGTAGAGGGCGTAGCAATGTTCAAAATGATGAAGTGCCACCAAACCGCACCGTTCCTGCGTTAATCCGCGCTCACGCAAAAAATCCGACAGTGGAAAGGTTTTTCCCGCTTCGTAGGCATAGCAGAAATCCAAGGGGTCTTTACGCTGAAAACGCTCGCCTTCCCAATTCATTTTTTTGTTTAAACCCTTTGCTTTTTGGATTTGAGCAATGGCATAGCCGCCAAACGAGGCAAAACATTGTTTCGTTAAAAATGCCGCTCTGTGCTGGCGTATGATGGCAAAAGGCGGTGCTGACGTGATAATACAATCATCGGGCGTAAAAAGCAATTCTAACACGGTCGGATTGGCGGATTGCAAAAGCTGGACAAAACGACGCACTTCATAATACACCTCATCTTTGCCCTCTTCGTACTGCTCTTTGTAGCGAAAAGACAGCACGTCGTCGTCTGGCTGAACGTACACGCCTTTATAGTCGTGGTCGGATGTTTCAATCGCCGTACCGTAAGAGTGCGAACCGACGAGCGCTTTGAAAATAAGCGCTCCGTAGCGGCTTGTTGTGGTCGTTTCCATGACTGAGTTTAAAAATTATCGTGAATTTTTCCGTGTTTTCGCTGAGAAATACTATCACCATTAAATATTGTTTTTACAATAAAAAAAAAGTTGTAATTTGGTGCTGAAACTATTCCTCCTTCTCCACTCATTTTTTATCGCTATGCCCCGCTTTTCTCTCAATACCGCATTCAACCTGCTTGGTCTCGCACTTGCGCTTGGCATTGTCGTTTCGTGTACATCGCCCAACGATGGAGCTACGCCGACGGCAGAATTTGGCACAAGCGGCACGGATATTACCGTGAAGAACTGTAGCGCCGAATCCGAAAATCGCTTTACGCTGGTGAGTCTGCAAAATAAAACAATTATTCCCAATAGCGACTCCGCAACGACAAAATGGGATATTGGCTTTCGCAAAACCACGATTATCGTCAATGGCGGAAAAATTCGCGTCGGGCAGGGCGGAATGCAGCGCTTACAAAATCAAAGCTATACTGCTCTCAAAGAGGCTCCCGCAAGCGGTTATCGCACCGACGAGGCGGAAGATGATTTAGCAATCACTGCCAAAAGCGGCGAAGGTTGGTATAATTATAGTGGAACAACGATTACGCCGATAAAAGATGTAGTGCTTGTTGTCCGCACTGCCGATGGAAAAAGTTATGCGAAAATAGAAATCGAAAGCTATTACAAAGACAAAGCCACGCCGAGTATTACCGCCGCAACACGCTTCTACTCTTTTCGCTACCAAATCCAAACCAACGGTACGCGACAGTTTCAATAATAGAGAAACTACCGCGCCACCCGCACCAGTCCTGTCCAGCGCTTTTCTGCTGTGTCGGACAGGACTTCGCAATAATACGTTCCCGTTTCAACGGTATCCAATTTCAACGCAATATCCCACACACCGCGCTCCAATGCTTGCTTCGGAAGCGATGCTACCATCACACCCATCATCGAATACAAGCGCACCGTAAGCGCTTCGGCAGAGGGAAGCTCCACTTGCAGCGTTATTAGGCTC
>JAAFHM010000088.1 GCA_013298375.1 Ignavibacteria bacterium
TCAAGGACGGCAGAGCCTCGCCAGCCTGTACGCGCTCTTGTACGCCGGAGAACTCCACGCGGGCATCGAATGTTGGGTTGACAACAAAACTGGCATTACCCGCCGTGCTGCTGATACCGCTTATCAGAAACGATAGCTTCCATCAAGGGTGTAGAAAGTTGCCGTAGCGGTGAAGATTATGGAGATCGCAATGAATCAGAGGGAACGGAAATTTTAGTTGGATCATACTTGACTAAAAACCAATATCCACTTGGTTCTTGATATATTCTATATCTCTCAGTCAGAGAAACTTCTAAAAGCGCAGATCCAAATGTGTACTGCTTGTTAGGTAATGACCTAGCCCAAAGCGTAATTTTGTTATCACTGCTATTTCCAGTATTAACTCCTGTACCTACCAAATTACCCTCCCAGCGTATATCAGGACGCGACAAACTGTAATCATACTGTACTTTTGTACGCTCTGCATAAAAAATGCGTGTTTCCGACATATTACAACGAAGTTGTCTGATTTCAAAGAGTTGCAATGGGTCGGGGAATGGGTTCGAGATAACGCGTACGTCTAAAATTGGACCCACACGTCCAGCAATTATTCTTTGCTGTATATTGACGGGTAGTTGTGCAAATGGAATGCTATCAGCAGGAATAAGATTAAGAAAGTCCGGCTGAGGGGCACGAAGATTTTCTTGACAAGAAACTATTACCGCTGTATTAAAGAGCAGTAAAGCAACAAAAATCATACGTTGAATTTTCATGAGGGTAACTCCAAATAAAATAAAATGAGGATAAAGAATTTACGATTTTTTTTCTTATTTCATAATTATACACGTTTTCATCTGAACGTCTCCGCCTACTCTGAGGCGATAACGATATACACCTGAAGGCAAATCTGCGGCTTGTACGACAAAGGAATATCGTCCTGCACGGCGAAATGCTTGATCTATCAATAACACAACACGACCAAGTGCATCATGGAGAGTGAGGGTAACATTGTCATCACGATCAAGTGTATAAGCAATCTCCGTGTCAGTATTGAAAGGATTTGGCTGATTTTGTTCCAAAGTCATAGAGGAAAACATCTTTTTATCGGATACGGGTTGGCTATCAAACGTATGAAAAAAACTGCTTTGCTCTGAACTATTCAACGATGAAGATAGCTTATTATTCAAGGCTACGACTGGTATTGGTAAAGTTCTACCAAAATCTATCGCCTCAACAAAAAATTCTTGCTCGAATGTCTCACCTCGTGCATCTCGTGTTACCAAGCGCAATGTAATACCTGCAACACCAATCGGCATAGTTAAACTATACGAGTTACCAGAAAAAGGTCCTTGCGTATTGCCCCGTGTTCGCGTTACATACCACTCAAACGTATAGGGACCGCCAGAACAAGGGTTAGCGATGTAGGTTTCACGTGATCCTGAACGTAAAGCATCCCGACCGAGTATCTCAACATTGGAAGCATTCGGATAAAAATTTGCTACGTGTTGAGCGCTTACACTCATAACACGGCTCATGTTCTGTGATTGAGTAGTGCCGAGCGCAAAAGTTCTGTTCCTCCTTGTGTCCGTGTAAGAAATATTAGGGTTTGACCAATAAGGTATGCGTGTCATATTCTCTCGATAGCCATGAAACATGATTGTTCCAACACCGTTACCGAAAGAGCCATCGCCAATACAAGCATAGTTTCCATCAAAGAAGCCTTGCCCATCAGGATAAGGGGAACCATACCCTGTGCAAGCACCTGGCTCGTGATTTCCTAAACAGAGATGACCGATTTCATGCTGGAATACATATGAATCTGGTGGTCCTGCTGCTCCTAAAAATATATAACTATCGTTTTTATTAATGCCTCGTAATGTATCACGACTACTACCTAATGCCTCACTAATAAACCCCCATCCCATAACACATACAACATCTGCTCGATAGCGATCCCGTAACTGTGCAATACGACTTCCGGGATTGCTACCAGTTATCCTTACCCTGTCCGCAATTCCAGATTCTGGAAGATTAAAAAACTCATTATTCGCAACGCCAACTTCTTCAAAGGTAAAAGGGTCACCTTCAGGATTAGCGATTGCAATGGCAACATTGTTCACTCGACTATTTCTGAAAATAATCGGTGATAAATTATTCATTGTCTCAAGGTAGTCTCTCACGGTCTTTGGAAAAGTAAGATCGCTAGTCGCTGCTAAGTACCCTGGTAATCCAGGTGTGTACAATACAAGGACAGAAATGGTATCGACAAGTTTATAGTCGCATTTTTGAAAGACAGTGCCGCTGACAGCGACTCTTTGCTCTAAAATACCACAACTATTGATGATTTCACCGCTATAGTTTCCTGCCGCATTAGGATTTAAGATAACTTCGACAACAGCAGGGGTTTTATCTATTGTACAAGTGGGTGAATAGGTTGTACAACCTGCAAGTGTTGATCGGACAAAAAAACCTGTTGGCGCTGTTATCGTGACACTTGTTGCATTTTGACAAGGAAATGTTAATGTATAAGACTGAGAGCGTCGCCCTTGCTCACTAAAAGGAGTTGGGGGGAACATAATCGTACTCGGCAATGCCGTAAAAACAGGTGCAATAGTAGATCCGCGTACTATCATACTGATTGATTTACCACCATCTGTTGAAATGAAAATAATGGAATTCTTCTGACCAACAACACTAGGCGTAAACTTCACAAAAAGTCGAATCGTGCCAGAAGTTGAGGCGAGAGTCATTGTTAGAGCATTGCTAAAACTACTCGTTGCATTAGTGAGAGATACCTGAAAATCTGGTGCCATGCCTATTGATAACCTTGATGAACCAAAGTTTGCATATTCAATTTCCACCATTCTTATTTCCGATGATCCAAGGCAAATGTTATTTCCATTGATAGCACTTCCTGTGAATGTAAGACTTGGAGGTTGGGTATTGATAATCGGCTCAAGAACTTCAAAAAGCGCTGCACCAGTAAACCCATTGACGAATAGTCTGTATGTCGCAAAAAACTCAATTGGAGTCGGTTGAGAGATATAGTTACCAAAACTCATTCGTGTAATGGGGATTGCCTGAGCTGGACCAAATCCTAAAATATTTCTGTAAGAAATAGCCGTGGGTATGCCTTCGTCAGTAATATTTCCATAACGGTCGTAAAAGCGAACAGCAAATTGTGGAAGATTTTGTGTTACCAAAATAGATCTTGCGACATCAGAGAATTCAAGGTGTGTTGCTGATAATGGACTAACGCTGAATTTATTTGTTCCAGTTGTAGTTTGAACACCCTCTACTGCAAATGTGTAGTTTCCGGTCGTTGTAAATTGGGTTGTTGTTGCTCTATAAACGCCAAGTCGTAACCGTGTCAATGAAATTGTACCAGAACTAGAGCGGAAGCCATCCATACTAGCAGATGTGCTGTTGGAAAATGACAGTAAGCCACTGTAATCAATGAGATTATCGTAAATATCATAAAATTTAACGATAAAATCTGTTTGATTTCTTCCGGCAAGGATATTGACATCAACTTCTTCAAAATGAGAGCGTATAGCAGAGGTCGATCCCTCTAAAGATACTGGTGGAGATTGTCCCCCAAATATTTGTGGGGGTGCTTCGACGGAATAGCCTGTATTCGGTAGTGTAATACCACGGACTCGTAAAAAATATGTTCCGCTTGTTGTATAGCTAAATGATTTCGATCTATATATACCCTCATTAAGCCTTTCCATTGGAATAGTATAAATGACATTGCCAGTAGGTGACGTTCTGAATATTACGTCACCAATTCCCCTATCAGTCAAATTGTTGAAGCGGTCATAATACTTGGCAGTAAACTTAGGAATTTCTGTTCCTACGATAATAGATTTGGTAGGCAGATTTGAGAACTCCACGCGGGCATCGTTATTGGCATTGACGACAAAACTTGCGTTGCCCGTTGTGGTGGCAATACCGCTTATCCAGAAACGATAGGTTCCATCAAGGGTGTAGAAGGTTGCGGGCGCACGGAAGATGGTCGGATTGGTTGTTGCCGTAAGCGCGATAGAGCCTGTGCTTGAGCCTGTTTCATTGGTAAAGTTGACGGTTGTTGCGGGGAAGGCGACGGCGTTGCCGAATTGGTCTTGGAAATGCACCGAGAAGGCATCAACGGTTCCGGCAAAGATTTCGGTCGGCACGCCGACAAATTCAGACCTGCTCGGCAACGCCGGAGTCACGGCAAACACCCTCGTAACGCTCTGCCCGCCACCGGGCAGAGGGTTAACGACGCGCAGGGTATAGTTCCCGCTTGTGGTGATGCGGCTTTGGGGAATCGTCAGCCGCAATACTGTTGGCGAAACAAACACTACACCTGTACTCATGCTGTACGAAACGGGGTTCATCGTCGGACCATCCAGTACGATGCTGGAAGTGGTCGTAAACTGCGTTCCCGTGAGCGTGAAGGTGAGCGAACCGAGATTACTTGCCGTTGTCGTTGTTGGCGTGATGCTAACAAGCGTTGGTGCAGGATTATTCACCGTGAATGTGGCTTCCGCCGTGCCGCCGCCGACTGTTGCAGGATTTGTCACCGCAAGCGTGTAGTAGCCGACGTTGCGCATGAGCGCACCGGGCAGTTCCACGCGGATACGAGTGTCCGTGATGCTCGTGGGCGCTATGGGCTGCCCGTTCAGCGTGAGTGTGGCATTGGTGGCAAACAGTTGTCCGTTGATGCTGATCGTCCACGCAACGAGGCTGGCTGCGGTGGTGTAGTCGGAAAGGCTGGTAATGATGGGCTTGGGAATCTGCACCTCAAGCGGCAGCGTCGCCGAGAAGCCTCCGCCTTGTCCGGCAACGAGCGGATTCTCCACGCGGACGGGAATCGTCGTGGCGGCAATGGGCGGCTCCGGCACAATAGCGCGAAGTTCGGTGGGGCTGACGCAAACGACGTTGGTGGTGGCAATTAGCGCACCGTTGTAGCTGACGCGGCTTTGCGGGAGGAAGTTTGCGCCCGTGAGCCGGAGCGTCCACGCGGTGATATTGGCGGCAGTGGTCGAGGGCAGAAGAGCGCTCAAAATGGGCTGCGGATGTAAAAACGCAAACGACAGATTGCCGGAAACACCACCGCCTTGGGGCGCTCCATCCAGCAGAATGGGGTCATTCGCCACACTCAGAGCATAGACACCCGCCGGACGTGCCAGCGTGATACGAAGCTGCGTGGGGCTGAGATACAGCGTTCCCGTCGTAGGAATGCCCGCCAGCCGCACCACCGAAGCGGGCGTAAACCCTGTGCCGATGAGCGTTATTTCCACACTTGGCGAAGTCGCCGTCAGCGTCGCCGAGGTGGGCGAAAGCCGCGTCAGTGTTGGGTCGGCAGGGCGGATGATGAAGGGCAGTTCGGCGCTCGTGCCGCCGCCTTGATTGTTGATTTTCGGCGAGGAGACGCGCAGCCTCAGCACACGCGGTTGCACCAGTGCGGCGCTGGAAAGCAGGATACTAAGCCGCGTCGGGGAAACGTAGGCGGTCGTGACGGCTTGCCACACCGTGCCGTCGCTGATTTCCACCACCGAGACCGCCATAAACTTTGTGCCGTCGAGCGTGACGGTCGCGCGGCTAACGCCCGCATTGACGAAATCTGGTGTGAGATTGGTGAGCGCGGGCAGGGGATTGGTGACGGTAAGGTCGTGTGCGGATGTGGAGATGCCGCCGCCGCGCCCATTAAATTGCGGGTTGCGGACGGTGATGGCAGCAATTGTTGCCACAAGCAAACGACTCGCCGTAACGGTCGCCACAAGGCTTGTGCGGCTTGCCGTGCCGACGCGCGTCAGCACTTGCCCATCCCAGAGCGCTTCGGCGGTGGGTGCGAAGAAATCGCCCGTTATCGTGATTTGTGTGTTGCCGGAAAGTGCTTCTATCGGATTCGGCGTGGCAGCGCTCACCGTTGGAACGCGGTCAAGAACGGTAAAGCTGAGGTTATTCGACACGCCCAGCGACGGTGCGGCGTTTTCCAGCGAAATGCTGAACGCGCCCGCTCTCAGAAGCAGTGCCGCCGGAATCGTGATGGTGCAAGCATTCGCGCTTACGCCCGTTGGCGCAGGAAGCGTCTCGCGGCTGCCGCCTTGTGGTGTCCAGTACGCCTGAAGCCCTTGCTCAAAGCCGCTTCCGCTTGCTGTGAGGGTAATATCGGTGCTGTACGCCTCGGCTTCGGTCAGAGAGAGCGAACCCAGCACGGCTGCGGGGTTGTTGACGGTGAAGGTGCGGGCAGTGGAGAATGCCGGCGTGGGGTCGCTGTTCCGCACCGCCAGCGTGTACGCGCCCGCAAGGGGCAACGAGGCAGACGGAATCGTGATGGAAAGCGCATTACTGCTGACAAAGGTGGTGGCGAAGGTTGCCACTACCGCACCACTTGGGCTTGCCAGCGTGACCACCGCACCATCGTAGAAATTGTTTCCGGCAAACGTGATATTCGCTGCAAAACCCCGCGTTACCGCATTGGGGCTGATGCCGTTCAGCACTGCTGTTGGGTTCTGCACCGTGACGGACATCTCCGGCGTACTTGTTCCGCCGCCAAGCGAGGCAAACTGCGGATTCCGCACTGCCACGCCGATAGCGCCGTGCGTGGGCAGCATGGATGCAGGAACAGCGGCGGTGAGCGCAGTTTGGCTGACGAGTGTTGTTGTGAGTGCCTGTCCATTCAGCAGCACGGTTGCGCCAGCCACAAAGCCGGAGCCAGTGATGGTGAGCGTTCCGGCGAGATTGCGCGTGAGTGTGCCACCCGCCTGATTGCCTTGCGCAAGCGTCACCGTTGGCACGGGCGGCACAACGGGCAGCGTGGTTGTGGCAGTGCCACCGCCTTGTTCAGCCGTGCCAACCATCGTTTTAGGATTCGTGACCCTGACGCTGGCATTTTTTGCCACGGCGATCGCCGCAACGCTGACAGTGAGGCGTGTGGGACTGAGAATCGTGACGCTGGCGGGCGGGAATGCCTGTCCGTCCACCTCCACCGCCGTTGCGCCCGCAATAAAGCCGCTGCCGTTGATTTCCAGTGTGAAGGGGCTGAAGACGGTTGCGGGGTTCGGTGTCGGCGTAAGATTGGTGATGGAAGGCGGGGGATTGAGAATCGTGAGCGGCAGCGTGGTTGTGCTTGTGCCGCCGCCTAAACCTTGCGCATCGGGCGCATTGACGACTTCGAGCGTGTAATTGCCCGCAATCGGCTGCATATCGCTGGGGATAAATCCGCTCACACTCGTATTGCTGAGAAACGTTGTGGCGGTGAGATTCCGCGAAACGCCTGTTTGTGTGTTGCGCAGGATGATACGGATACCAGAGGCGATAAACTTTGCGCCGCTCACCGTCAGCATCACCGGAACATTCCCCGCAAGGACGGTTGCGGGCGCAACACTGCTCAAAAGCGGACGTGGCGGCACAACCGTCACGGTGCTGTTTGCCGAAGGTCCGCCATTGGACTCGGCAGCATCGGTGTTTTGGACGCGCACGGCTGCCGTACCAAGTTCGGTGAGCAGTGCTGCCGGAATGCTGACGCGGAGTTCGGTTGCGGTGGGGTTCGGGAGCAGGGTGAGTGCGGTTTCCACGTTGTTTCTCACCCATGTTACCCGCAGACGCGCCGGAACAATGGGCGCGGTGCTTTGTCCCACGGCGAATTTTGTTCCCGTGATGGTGAGCGTGGTGGAGTTTTCAAACGCCGGAATCAGAGCGGGCGCAATGGCGCTGATGGTGGGCTGGGCATGAATGATGCGCACGGTTTGTGCGTCTGCTTGCTGCGTGTCCGTTCCAAAAACGTTGCGCACCGTGAGGCGGAGCGTGCCGATGTCCGGCACTCGTGCCGCCGGAACGCTAACGGTGATGCTTGTCGGCGTGACGGTTGCGCCCGCAAGCTGAACAGCATTTGCGTCATCACCGACAAAAACTTGGGTAACGCTTGCATTGAAAAATTTGCTGCCCGTGATGGTGATGTTGCCGCCTTCGCCAGCAACAAGGGTTTGCGGTGCAACGCTCGTGAAAACGGGGGCAATGTTCTTCACGGTCAGTGTTTGTGTGCCGCTCACCTGAGCGCCCGGATTTTCAGCGCGAATCTGAAGCACCTCCGGCGTGGGGAACGTCCCGGACGGGAACGTCAGTGTGAGCGCCGTTTGCGACCGTGCCGTGATAAACGCCGACAAATCGCGTGTTCCGGCAAAAACGCTTGTGCGCGTGGTAAAGCCCGTTCCGGCGAGGGTGATGGTTGTGCTTGCGCCGTTTTCGGGTGTACTGGCGCTGAGTTCATTCGGCGTAATACTCGTAAGAGCGGGCAGAGGAAATCGCACGGGAATCGTGCGTGTGAGCGCCGTTTGCCCAAAGGTGGTCGGTTCGGAAAGGGTGATGGAGTAGGATGTGGGCGCATTTGCGCCGGGTATCGTCACGCCAAAGGAAATGGCGGTGTTGCTGGTGGCGGTCGCCCCGGTGCGGTTTGGCGCATCCACCAGCGTTGCGGCGGAGCGGAATGTTCCCGTCATCGTCACCGTGGAAGCCTCTTCCACAATCAGCGTTTCAGGCGTGGAGGCGGCAACCGCAAGCGGCGGCACAACCAGCACATCCTGACTGGCGCTCGAGACCTGCCCATCGGCATTGACGACGCGCAGTGTGTAGGTCCCTGCGGCAAGTGAGGCGGGAATCGTCACAGTGAGGGCGCTTGCGGTGCGCGAGGCTATTGTCCATGCGCCATTTTGCCCATTCACCGAAACGGTAGCGCCGCCCGCCGAGCCGTCGAGCGCACTCGTGGAGAAATTGGAGCCACCGAGCGTGATACTGCCCGTTGCACCTGCCACAAGGCGCAATGCGCTGTTTGGCAATGTTACCGACGACAGCACGGGAGCGGGCGGAACGGCTATTGTGAAACTCACGCGCCCGGAGGAATACGTTGTGCCGTTGACCGTATTGCGCACTTCGGCGTAATACAAACCCGGTTGTGGGATGGTCGCGTTCACCGTGATTGCGGTCGGGGAAAAACTCGTCGGTGTGGTCGGGATGCTCATGGGTTGAGCGCTGGCATTAAAAAAGGCGATGCTGACGTTGGGCTGGGCAGCAAAGTTCGAGCCTGTGAGCGTGAGAGAGCTTGCTTGTCCGGCGTAAGCGCCCGCAGGGGCGACGGTGACCATGCTGAGGATGGGTGCGGCTGGGGTAATATCAAATGAGCGCGACTCCGAAGTATAGCCACCCGTGCAAACACCATCCTCACGAATACCCCAAACCCGAAGTCGATAGGTGCCGGGATTTTGCATGAAGCCCGCATCAATAATCGCCGTGCCGGTGATGGTGTTGCCTGCTGCCTGAGAGTAACTGGTGGTAAAATCAAACCAAGAATTTGGATTATTTGGCGCAGCAATTTCAATCCGAAAATCGGTCAAAACTGCTGAAACACCGACAGAAAAGGTAATATTGAAGGGGGAATTTTGCTGGACAGCCGTTGATGGCGTAAGGGTAAAATTGGGTGCGAAGGGATTACAGCCGACAAAGCTAAATCCGCTCACGCCGCCTGTTCCAGCGCCACTTCCACCTGTTCCACCGCTCCCGACGGCAACGCCGCCGCCGCCGCAATAATTCTGCCCGTTACCACCATCGCAAGCAACGAGTGTAAGGCTTGCGCCTTGTTTTCCGGCGGCAAGTGTCGTGGTGGAAGAGCGCTTTGCTGGTGGCTTTGGGGGCAGAATGACGATGGTATTGATGTTTTGCGTGGCAACGGGCATCAGCGCCCATGTTTGCCCGTTATTGTGCGAGACCGCAATGCCGTTGTATGCCGCACCGACGATGGTTGTGCCATAGCTGGCGAGTGCTTCCACGCCACGAGCGTTAATGCCGGATTGCCCGTTGTTGCCCGCACTGACGACTTTTGTCCACGTTATGCCGTTAGCGGATTGATACACATTTCCTTCGGCAGAACCCGCATAGATAGTCGTTCCATAGACCGCCAGCGTGCGGAACGTTTTTTCAACGGTCGAACCCGGCACGATGTCCACGAGCGTCCATGTTGCGCCATTGTCCTGCGACCAATACACGCCGTCGTTCCAAACGGCAGCAAAGAGCGTCCCGCCGAGTGCAACAAGATTGCGGACGGTTTTGCCAGCGAGTGCTGTTCCGGTGGTTGTCCATGTTGCGCCGCCGTCTTGAGAGCGATACACGCCGCGTGTGGTTCCGGCGTAGAGATTTGTGCCGAGCGTGTGCAGCGTGTAGGTCGGTAAGCCGCGTTGCTGCACGGTTGCTTGGGTAGAATTTTGATTGACGACAGGATAGGTGCGGGATTGCCATGCGGCGCTTGCCGATGCACGAGATTGTATGCCTTTGTCCGTTGCCGCTATGACCGCGCTGCCGAGGAAGACGGCATCGTAAACATCATCATTTGGCAGCCCCAAACTGCCCCACGTTTGCCCCGTGTCCAAGGACTGAAAGAGCCCTTTATTGGTCGCGGCGAATATCCCCATCACATTTTGCCCCCGTGCTTGCGTGGCAGTGGTGGCGAGCAGATAGACGTTGTGACTGGCAAGAGCAGTCCAACGCGGCTGCACCGTGGCAGTGGTGGCAAGCCGCAAGGCGGGTTGCTGGGCGAAAAGGGCGGTTGTGCCTTGCACAAAAAGCATACACAGGCAGATAACAGCAAGGGAAAACTTCCGATTATGTCGGAATGGTAAAAGAGTAGAGAGAGAGAGAGAGAGAGAACATACCAGAAAAGAAAATTGAAAATACAAAAAAATTTTGCAAAAATTAGGAGTGTGCTTTGAAGACCATCTGCACGATGATTATGCGGGAATATTACGAAGGCAATAGAGTAGTAAAAGACCCGTAATGAAGCACGGGCGCAAACTTAAGGAAAATTTCGGAGATGTGCAAGGAAAAACGTATTGGATGAAGAAAACAAGACCGATAGGGTTCATATTCTTGTTCCGCGCATTGATTGTGGTGCTATCACGTACTTGATTCGTAACTGGTCAGGTGCGCCTGTCCGTCCTACGCTTTCCGAAGCGTAGAACGGATTACCCGGAAGACTTTTCGACAAAAACACGTATAAATTATTACCGGGAAACCCGTGCGACGGCAGCGTTCTTACGGATTGCAGCCGTCGGACGGGAATACCTGACCAGTTACCTTGATTCGTTGTAAAAAAATCTCATCTTCGGGATTGAGTGAAAATTTCTGGCAAAAAATTCCTTTGCTTTGTCGTATATTTGCGGGCTGTGTAGGAAATAGTGATTGCGCTACTTAAACTTTTTGTACCGCTCTTGCTTCCAAAATAATGAAGAGCGCAAGGGAAGGGTAGTAATCGTTCTCAAGGCGCAGTACCAGTAATAGCAACGTATAATCATCAAATATCACTTCTATTTTTTGTGAGAATTTTTTTATGAAACCACGCACCCACAACACAGCCAACACGAGATTCCAAGCAGGTCTTGTCATGCTTTGTGTTGTTCTTTTTGGTCTGGCTCTTTTTGCAAGCCTCCCTGTTTTGGCGCAACAAGAAAAAGTTTTTGTTCCTTCGGCACGGCTTGTTTTTCGGGCATTAGATTCGCTCTCGAAATCAAAAGTCACGTGGAAAGGCTTGTCGTCCTACAGCAAGACCAGCACCTACAATAGCCGCTTCACTATTGCTCTGAATCTTGGCTCGCGTGTCAGCGACGCATTTGTGGCTTCGCAAGCAAAAGATGATGAAAAATTCCTCCAAATGGCACTGACGATGAGCGAACTCGCTTCAAAACTTGGTGCGGAGATTGACCCATCGCTCAATCAAAAAATGTTGGACTTGGTCAAAGCTGCTAATTGGAATGAAGTTCGTACCGTACTGGATAAACAACAAGAGGAAACTAAGCGAAAATTGAACCGCCTCGACAAGGATGCTTCGGTACTGGTTGTTGTCGGTGGGTGGCTTGAGGGATTGCATATCACCAGTAAAGCGCTTTCTTCCAACTACAATGAAAGTGCAAGTTCCATCATAGCCAGCCCAAAACTTTTGGAATACCTTGCCGGAGAACTAGGAAACATCAGCACCGGCGCTCGGAATCACCAAATTGTCCGCAAACTCGCTCCGGCATTGAATGAAATCAAAAATTTGGTGAATGTCGAAAAAGGAAAACCTGTTCCTGCGGAAAGCATCAAGAAAATTTATGCTATTAGCTCCGGTTTGATTAAAGAAATTGAAAATGCGAAAGATTAACGCGCCTCAGAAAGAAGCAGTCGTGAAAGAAAAAGCCTGTATGGGAAATCCCGTACAGGCTTTTTTCAGCCTCGTTGTGACCAATGACCCAATGACCAATTCCTCACTCCCGCTCCGACTCCTCGTATTCATCCTGTGCCGAGGGAAGCTCCACAATAAACGTTGCTCCTTCGCCAAGCATGGATTCGCACCAGACTCGCCCGTTCATCGCCTCGACCATTTTTTTGACGATGCTCAATCCCAAGCCCGTGCTGTGTTCCCCGCCTGTTGGTTGCGCAGAAAGTCGAGAAAATTTCCCAAAGAGATGGGCTTTATCTTCTTCGCTCAAACCTGGTCCTTCATCTTGAATCTCAATGCAAGTGTGCCGTCCGTCGGAGGGATTGAGGCGTGTTCGCAGAACAACATTTTTTCCATGCGGTGAGTATTTAATCGCATTGGAAAGCAGGTTGTCAACGACCTGCATAATGAGGTTTTCGTCCGCATGAACAAACGATGGAGCGGTCAAATCCTTGTGCAGAAGAATATTTTTTTGTGCTGCACGCTCTTCAAAACTTCCAATGGCATATTCGAGAAGAGAGGAAATCTCAATTGGTTGAATCTGTACCCGCATACCACCACGCTCTAATGCGTTCAAATCCAACAGATTACGAATAATCTGAAACATCCTCTCGGCAGATTCGATGATATGGTCGATAAACTCCATACGCTGCTGAACTGTCAAGTTCGTATTATCGTGCTTGATGATATTCGCAAAACTGGCAATCGCTCCCAGAGGATTTTT
>JAAFHM010000321.1 GCA_013298375.1 Ignavibacteria bacterium
GATAATCTTGATGATTTTCTTTATGCGAATATCACTTGAATCATCTTCTTCACGTGCGCAACGAGGAATAAAGTTGCAAGCAATAATCGCAAAAATTAAACTGTCAAATAACGGCTTGTATCCTACATCAAAAGGGCAGTTGATGAATACGCTATTTGAGTATGTTGTTCTCGGTAGTTTAGGATTGGGTTTCATACAGAAAAAACTTCATTATTGCTTAGGATGCTTTTTCTTGTAGGCAATAACGGCTCTTTCTGCTTTCAGAGCTGTCTTTTTTGTGATTGCCGGATTTGATTTAATCTTGGTTGCTTTAACACGAACGCCTTTGAACTTTGTATTTTTCGACTCCATAAAGCGTCCAGACTCTGTGTCAATCTTGATATAATGACCAGTTGTTGGGTTGAGAACTTGTATTCTATCGGCAACCTGCCCGTGCCGATAACCTTTGCCAGTGTTCGTTGCCATAATTATTATCTCCTTGCTTCAAAATTGTTTGATTTTCGATAACTATTTTAAATCTGAATCTAGCTATCCTCTTCTTCGTCGCCTATCGGATTGCTAAACCCTCCGCTACGGCATCGAAACTGACCTCGCACCAAAAATCGCCGTCCCAACGCGCACCATCGTTGCACCTTCTTGAATCGCCGCCTCGTAATCGCCGCTCATACCCATTGAAAGCTCGTCAAAAGCGCCTTGCTGTGCGGCTTCGGGGAATTTGAGGCGTAATTCATAGCGCAAAGAGCGTAAAAGGCGAAACATCGGGCGCACAAACTCCGCATCATCGCTAAATGCCGCAATCGTCATCAGCCCGCGAACACGAATATTCGGCAGTTGCAGAGCGACTTCGGCAAGATCGTAGATTTCATGCGGTTCGCAGCCGGATTTCGACGCTTCGCCGGAAGTGTTGACTTGCAACAGCACATCAATCGTTCGACCCAGATTCAAAGCGCTTTTTGCAATCTCCTTCGCAAGCCGCTCCGAATCGACCGAGTGGATGCAGGTGACGAAGGGCGCAATCATTTTTACTTTATTCGTCTGCAAATGCCCGATAAAGTGCCATTCTGCGCTGTTCTGCGGCAATGCCGAGCCTTTATCCTTGAGTTCTTGAGCATAATTTTCACCAAAAGCAGGCAAACCCGCTTCCAGAGCGGCTTGCAGAACCTCAATCGGTTGGGTTTTCGACACAGCTATCACGCGCACCGCATCGGGTGAGCGCTTGGCTGCAAGCGCCGCATCCGCAACCGAGCGCGATATGGCATCGTAGCGGGAGCGAAGTTCTTGGGCGAGGGGCGAGAGTGCTGGATTATTCATAGCACGAAATTTACAAAAATTTCCGACAAGTAAGCGGACTTTGGCACAAAAAAAGCGTGTTTCGCAAAAATTGGCTCTTTTTACGAGCGGCGGCTTCTCATTTTCCATCCTCAAGATTGAGAATCATATCGTGAAGATGCGCAAAAGCAATACCGCCAATGATAGCGCCTTCTGCGCGTTGCTGTTGAACACTTTCGGAAGAAGGAAGCGATTTAGTAATGGAGCCGAGAACGCCCGTAATTGTTGCGCCGTCGCCCGTTTTTTCGGAAAGATTAGTCAGCCAAGTGAGCGCAGAGCGGCTAATGTTCGCACCCGCAGCAACGGTGCGGAGTTTGAGGCTAATGGTTGCATCGCCGTCTTTGGGGTCGGTGGTGCGGTCGAAAGGAGGAATCACAATGCGGCGACGCTTGATAACGTCGCTTTCGACAAAAAGCGCCAGCGTGGGTTTGGCAAGAATCAAGTCAAATTCGACATTGAGCATTTTGCCATTAACTTTGCGTTGCACGTTGCGAATCCAGACAACGTGCGTTTCGCCAAACTCCACGATGGTCGCCCAACGTGGCTCGGCGTTTTCGATATAACCGATAAGCCCTGATTTTATGCCAAAGTTCTCTGATTGCATCCCCGCTTCGGTTTTAATGTCGAATTGGTAATCGCGTTTTTGTGGTGTGCGCAGGGCGCTCGTGCTGACTTCGGCGGTGCGGCAAGCGCTGAATGCGAGTGATAGTGCGGCAATCACGGGAAGAATACGTCCGAAAAATTGAGAAGTCATACTTGGGGAAAGAAATGGATTGTGGGATTTTTTGTCACTGCTCAGGTACGGGGCGAGGGTCTGCCTTTTTAGGCAGGCTCTCGCTTGCGGCGCGGGAGCGAGATCTCGCTGGGAAGCGAAACCCTCGAACTTGACCAGTTACTTTTTTTCAAGAACGCACAAAAATACGGAATATTCCCTATGGCGCGGCATGGAAATACGCCGTACATTTGCAGACAATCATTTTTTTCTCATTTTTTCTCGTGCTGCCATGAATATCAGTGTTGCCATTATTGAGGATGAACAGCTCTACCGTGAGCATTTGAGAGCCATCGTGACTTCGACCGACGGTTTGGAATGTGTTGGTGTCTATCACAATGCCGAATATGCTTTGGAGAAATTACCGGAGTTACAACCTCGTATAGTGTTGATGGATATTGGTTTGCCGTCTATGACGGGAAATGAATGTGCATCGGCGCTCAAAAAACTGATTCCCAGTGTGCATATTTTGATGTTCACGGTTTTTGAAGATCCCGACCGTATTTTTGAGGCATTACAAGCCGGAGCAGGTGGGTATTTACTGAAAAGCGCGACAAAGCCCCGTATCGTCGAAGCCATCTTCGACCTTGCCAATGGCGGTTCGCCGCTTACGCCGCAGGTTGCCCGCAAACTTGTTGATGTCTTTCGCCCTGATCCGCTTTTAGCGAATCTTACGCCCCGCGAAACCGAGATTTTAGGCTTGCTTGCGCAAGGACTTCAGTACAGGCATATCGCCGAACAGCTTTTTATCAGCGTTAAAACCGTCGGACGGCATATTTTCAATATCTACGAAAAACTGCACGTCAACACTAACGTTGATGCGGTGCGGAAGTACCTTCGCGGGCGGATGTAGCTTGTGTATTCGGGTAGTTGACGATGTTTTTGTACATTTGCTTGGCAGAAAATATCAGCGTATTGATGCACCAGTTTTGGTGGTGGAAGTGCAGTTTCAGCATGATGAGCAGCTTTATACGCGGCTTGTCAGCGAAACAGCGTTATTGCAGATGCAGTATCCCGAACGCAAAAAATGGCAAATGCTCCTGGTGCTACCGTCAAGGAGCATTGATGTTGACGCGGGAATCTGGGAAATTATGTAACTGGTCAGGTGCGCTTGTCCGTCCTACGCTTTCCTAAGCGTAGAACGGATTTCCCGGAACTACTTCAAAAAAAACAGTACCGGGAAAACCTTCCGGGGCGGCAGCGTTCTGGCACTCCTCAGCCGTCGGAAGGAGATACCTGACCAGTTACAATTTACTATCGCTTTACACCGTCCTACGCTTTCCCAAGCGTAGGACGTTTTTACCGTAGGGGCTAGACCGCCACCACAATCTCCACCCTCGTTCCCGCATCACTACTGGCAAGCGTAAATTTTCCACCGATTTCTTCAATACGGCGTTGCATATTGTTCATCCCATTGCCGAAACGCCGCGTATTGCTTGGGTCGAAGCCGCGTCCGTTGTCGGTGAGGACAACGCGCAAGGTGCGGTCGGCGGCGCACTCAATCGCAATACCCGCCATGCTTGCGCCGGAGTGCTTGACGACGTTGTTCAAACATTCTTTGACCACCAAAAACACGCTCCGGCGCACCCCGCCCGCCATTATTATTTCCGGCATATCCGACGCAACACTCCATTCCAAGCGGATTCCGGCGCGGTCGAGATAGTCATCGGCATACTCGCGGATGTATGCTGCCAGATTGGCAAGCGTGTCGTTTTCCGGCTTCGTCAGCCAGACCACACCCGCCATTGCTTTCATCACCTCTTGTGCCGCACGTGTGAGTTCATTCGGCGCTTCAGATCCTCCTTCACCTTCGCTATCTGTTTCGGAGGATTGTGCGGCAATGCTGGAAAGCAGCAGAATTTTCGTCATGCCCGGACCCAATTCGTCGTGCAAATCCTGCGAAATCCGTCCACGCTCTTTTTCGAGCGCAATTTCCTTTTCAAGCCGTTCTCGTTGCAAGGCGAGTTCCTGCTCTAAACGCTTGGTTTCCAGCAATCGTGCGGCTTCCAAGCGTTCTTTCTGCAAGGCGAGTTCTCGCTTGAATTTCTGACGGGAAATCATCCGCGTCGTACCAACGACAAGCCCAATGCCGCCCACCAGCACCAGCGCATAAAACCATGCTGTTCGCCAAAAAGGTGGCACAATCCGAACCCGCAGCGACGTTCCCACCTCGTTCCAAACGCCATCGTTGTTGCAGGCGCGTACGCGGAACAGGTAGTCGCCCGGCGGCAAACCCGCATACCGCGCCGTGCGCAGCGTTCCCGCTTGCACCCAGCTTTTGTCAATGCCTTCCATCATGTAGGCGTACTGGTTTTTTTCGGGGTCGGTAAATTCCAGTGCGGCAAACTCGAACGCCAGCGTGTTGTCCGTCCACGCGAGGTTGAGGGCGGTGAGTTCGCTTACTTCGGCGATGCCATGTTGTGGTGTGTTGTCCCCAAAGCCGCGCCACAGATCGCTGTACGGCTTTTCGTTGATGAGGATATTGGTAATGGCGACGGGCGGTTTTTCGGGATTATCGCGCACCGAATCGGGATGAAAAATATTGAAGCCGTTCACGCCGCCAAAGAGCATCCAGCCTTTCATGCGCCCGTCAGTACCGCCTTTGCGCAGGCGCACAAACGAGGAACGGTCGAACTCGTAGGACTGCAAACCGTCGTAGGGCGAGTAATTACGCCATGTTTTGTCGGCTTTGTTGAACCTCGACAAACCCCGATTCGTACTTATCCACAAATTGCCGTTGTCGTCGGGTAGAATGCCATAGACGTAGCTGTTCGGCATCCCGTTAGATTCGTTGTAGTGCGTAAACCGCTTTGTTGCTGGGTCGAAGTGGTCGAGACCGCGAATGGTGGCTATCCACATCGTGCCGTCGGTGTCCTCGTGGAAATGCTTGATAGTGTTGTCGGCAAGAGAGTTTGGGTTGTTCGCGTCGTGCCGAAAGCGCGTGAATAGGTGCGGCGTGGAGTCTTTGCCTGAAAAGCGGATGCGGTCAGCATCGGCGGGGTCGAAGACGGTGATGCCTTCGTCGCCCGCCCAGATGCGCCCTTTGCTGTCCACCTGAAGCGTTGTGCCAAGATTGGGAAAGGTGTGGGTGAATTTTTGCGTGGTAGGGTCGAAGCGGAATATACAATTATCGTACAGATTTGCTAACCACAATGCACCGAAGCGGTCTTGAGCAATACTGATAATTGTTTTGAGACGAGAGGTCATCGGCACTGTTATTAAGTGTATAACGGGCTGTTCGGAATCTGGTTTTTCAATACGGATAATTGAAGATTTTTCCTCATCAGCTGCCCATACGATACCGCTTTTATCGCAAAAGACCGCCCGAATAATTTGTTTTTCTAGAAAAGAACGAATCTCACCTGTTGAAGGATTAAAACGATTTATTCCACCTCCGATACTGGCTATCCAGACATACCCAGAACTATCTTCCGCCATGCCCCAGAGCATATTTGAGTTGAGTTGCCCAAAAGCTATTTTTTTCGTTCGCTTAATATCTCACCTTACGCAGCGAGGTTCTGAAGCTGAATAGGTTCAAGAGTTCTCAATTCTTCAAAAGCTCGCTTCAAAGCGGAAATGTATATCTTTGATTTTAATGCCGTGTGGTTAAGTTTCTTGGAA
>JAAFHM010000264.1 GCA_013298375.1 Ignavibacteria bacterium
TTTGCCGGAATTGGCGATACAGGGCTTATCATTCTGTCCAAAAGAATATTGCGATTTTGCTTCAAAAGGGCTTCGGTAGCGCGATTTTCATAATTTGGCTCGTTGCCGGGCTTGTAATCGCGCACAAAATCGGGAAGCATTTCAAATGCTTCACTCATAATTTTTTGCTGCTGATCGTCGCCCAAGCGGTTGAAAAAGAGGTCGTACTCGACAGCCGAAGTGATTTCGGTAACAATCTCCAACGCCTCGCCGGTGCTGAAGGGAAGGGCAATTTCGGTTTTGCGATTGATGCAGAATTTAATCGCATCTATTTTTCGTTGGAATCGCTCGTAACGAACGGTCACGCAGAGGTCGGAAAGATCGTTGATTTCATTAACAGCTTTTTTAATAACTTTTTCATTGAGCCGCGCAAAAACAGGGTATTCATCGGCATCAACACCCATGAGTTCACGAAATTCATTGACTGAAATAAGCGGTGTTTCGCCGTAGGAGCGCTCAAAATCAAAGTAATCCAAGCAGAGTTCATAGAGCGCCAATGCGTGTTTGGATTGAAATTTATTTTGCAGCGACAGGCTGATACGCGCATACATACGCGGGTTGCGGAGTCGTTCAACAAGAAAGGGGCTAAAAGCGTAGGTCAAAACGCCTTGTTTAATCACTGCACCCGCCAAGAGCGGAAATACGCCCCATTCGCTTTTGTCTTTGCGGAGAATATTCCAGCGCACGGCAGTTGTGGTCAGCTTTTCAAGTGCTTCTTTTAAGTAGGCATCATCGTTACTGTGGTAGTCCAACATTTCCACGAGGTCGCGGACGCGAATTTGATATCGGTCGCTATTGGAAAGCTCATCGTAAGCACGGGCGAGCAGAATATTCCATGCGCGGCGCTGCAACAAAGTGATGCTGTTGGTTATCTGCACGGCAGAACTGTGCTTAATAACTTCTTTTTTGCGCTTGGAAAGGCGAATTGGAGCGCTAGACATGATTGGCGTTACAGCTTCCATAGCGTGTACCTCGTTCACAAGAAAATGAAATATTGATGAAGATTTCTGCTCGAATTATCGTGCAAATAGTATGCTAAAATTTTCAGTGTAATGTACTGAAACATCCGCGTTAAGAAAAGAGAAACTCTTCCTTCAGTGCATTTTCTTCCCTGTAAACGGGGATGTTACAGGGGTTTGAGCCTGTTTGGGCGTTGCAAATAGCCTGTAAACGGGGATGTTTTTGCAGAAAAAGAAAATGTATCCCGTAAATGGGGATGATTCTCATTTGACAACGAACAATACTGCGTGGGGAATACTCAAGCGGCAGTCATATCCTGTAAACGGGGATATTTACTCGCTTCCCGTATATGGGGATTCACCTTGCACAAACGTTATCCTGTAAATGGGGATGGTTTATGGCAGGAAAAAACAGCCATCCTGTAAATGGGGATAATTCTTCGTGGGCATACCCTGTAAATGGGGATGGTGCTGGCAGCATTCATCCTGAAAATGGGGATGTTTTCGCAGGGAGTCGTTAAACATCCTGTAAATAGGGATGTTTGATAAAGGGTTCATCCTGAAAACGGGGATGAAATCGAAAGTTTTCCACATTTTTTCTGAAAAATTCTCATTTCTAAACAGATTTTTGCCGCTACTTTTCAAATATCCCCGTTTTCAGGATTTCCAAAGCGTAGTGTTTATCCCGAAAATGGTGATGTCTCAGCCTGTATGTGGCGTGGATTCAGCCCGCAAACGGTGATGTTCCTTCCCGAATGTGGGGATGATTCAGCCTGTAAACGTGGATTTTCAATCCTACAATCACTTGATAAAAAACGACTTAACCACACCACAAAACTCTTAAAACAGGAAAACTTTTAAAACTCTTTAAAGCCAAATTCCCGAAAGAACTCGACCGATGACAGTGTTTATGAGTACTTCAAGGTATGAGTCATTAAGAGTCTCAATAGTAGCACGAAGAAGGTTCTTTCACAAGACACTTTTTACAAGTAAATTTGTACTTCATATTTTCCGACACTCTTTCACTATGCTTTGTTAATTATGAGCAATCTTCTGAAAAATCTGCTAGGAATTTCTTTTGTTCTATCATTAGCGACAATACTAACATTGACCTTCAGTTCATGCAAAAAAGAACAAGAAACACCGAAAAATCAAGAAACAACAGGGGCGGCAGGGGGGTTGACACTGATAACGGAAATGCCTAACGTTACATCAGCTTCGGCAAAGGCAAGTGATGTGAGCAAAGGAATGGAGCGGTTTGCAACAAAAGAAGCGAAAGATCCCATTGCCTTTGATGTACGCGGTGATAAATTGGAAAATATTTTCAATGATACAAAACTTGGTATTACTTTTGGTTCGCCACGAGAATTTCAGGCAGTTTCGTTTAGTTCTATACTAAAAAATGATATTGCACGACAGTTTACCGAATTCGCCTCTGCTCGGCTTAGTGTCAAGCCTCTTTATGCTTATAGTAATGGGAGAAATACAATGGTTGTTTCTCAAATACAGTTATTGGCAGGGCAAACACCACAAGAATTTATTGATGAATATGAAACACTGAATAAAACACGTTTTGCTCCAGCAACCCTAACATTGACCTCCTTTAAAAACCGCGATATTCCTATGACACAATTTTTTGTTCAAGAGAGCGAAAGTGGATTGTTTCGTGTGGTTTTTCCGGCGCAGGAAGATAACCGATACATACAATTCGATTATACCATTCGTCGTATCAGTATTCAAGAGGATATGCAGCGAATCGAACCCTCACTTGGCTCAATTATGCGAATAGCAGCCACGAATCCTTAATTTTACGTTTATCGAACAACCATTATGACTACCATTCAATCGCTTGACCCTCGCATCACTCGTGCGAGTTTGCCGGAAACAGCAACAACAGAGATCCTAAGCGAACACGAACTCTTTGAAACTTTTGAAGTGTTTCATCAAGCAAAAACGGGCGCACGGCATATACACGTCGGTTCTGTTCATGCCCCGAATGCGGAAATGGCATATCTTTTTGCCAAAGAGCAGTACGGACGGCGATTAACAACAACGAGCCTTTGGGTAGCGCGAACAACCGATATTTTCACCAGTAGCGAAGATGCGGCATTTTTCACAACTGCAACAGCACCGGAAAAAGAGTACCGCAACGCCAGTATCTGGAAAGTACGAGAGAAAATTGACCACTACAAAAAAGAGCAGACTGCCGAATAATTTCTTTATCACTCAACACAACTACTATGGAATCCTTGCCTGATACCGATGTTGTCGAGTTTGATATTCTCGACCAAGAAACAATACTCTTCGATACGGCTCTTTTCTACACGCCCGAAGAATACTTACTTCGTGAGCGCTCCGCTCTTGAACGCCACGAGTATCACGATGGAAGGATTTATGCTATGCCCGGAGCATCGAAACAACATAATCTTATCGCTTCAAACTTGAATTACGAACTGCAAGCGCATTTTCGCCGATATGCAAACCAGTTTGGCGTATTTCAAAGTGATTTGCGGGTACATAATCCAATGACAATGCGATATTTATATCCTGATATTGTTGTTGCGGAAACAGCACAGATGGACTTTGCAGATAATTTCGACGATACCCTTTTGAATCCTCTCGTCATTATCGAAATTCTATCAAAATCTACCGAAATTTACGATCGTACCAAAAAGTTTGATGCCTACAAGGGCATTGATTCCTTGCAAGAGTATGTGCTTGTTTCGCAGCGCATTCCACATATTGAAGTGTATTCTCGCAAAAACAAACTGGAATGGCTCTATCGGGAACAATATTCGTTGGAGAGTGTGCTAACGCTTCATTCCCTGGCTGGTTTAGAATTGCGTTTGGCGGAAGTGTATGCAAAAGTGCGTTTTGAAGATTCCGACAACTATTAAACCTCATAACAACCTATTCACCTTGTATGATTCAACGATATATCGCCGTAATTGTCGTATCTTGCAATATCCTTACCAGTTGCAATTTTTCTGAAAAACCAAAGAAAGACACCGTACCGACAATGACCTTTACGGTCAATCGTCAACTGTTGGGAGATTCGCTTTCTCTTGCCGATCAAGGTTTCCGTATCTTGATTCCCAAAAATTGGAAGCCATTATCGGAGAGTCTTGCACGAGAACTTTCAAGTAAAATGGAGGCACGGGAGGCAGCAAGCGATACAAATTCTTCTATTCGTCCTCAAATAGTATCGGTTTTTAGTTTGCAGAATGCTGGCGCAAGCCTTGTCATTTCTCGTGTTCGCTTTCCTAAACTCGATTCTACGGAAATATTACAGCGATTGCATTACACAGAACAAACCAAAAGACGCATAGATTCTACATCATTAGGCATTGCTGAGTTTATGAGCAATGGCGTAAAAATCACACAGTATATGATTCGTACCCAAGAACGTGTTTCCTTTAAACTGCTTTTCAAAGGGCGTTCATCAGGCATGATACAATGTGATTATATTCTACCAACTACCATTTTCCAACAAGAAATCAGGGCTGTTGAATCGTCAATCGGTTCAATACTTATTCAATAATCTCTTCAACATTTCTTTGAACAACTATGAAACATCTCTGTACGCGCTTCGGCGCAATTATGGCGTTTTGCTGCATAGCGCTTATATGCTCAAGTTGCTTTACACAATCATTCCTTGTTGGCGGTGGAGCCAAAGGTATTCAAGAAGAAACAGCGCAAACATGGTTTGTTGCTTTTGGTCTTGCAAATGTGAGCAACACGAATATTTCTGCTATGGCAAAAGGTGCAAATAGCTATACCGTAACGTTTCAGCGAACATTTGTTGACGGCTTAATCAACGGTATTCTTTATCAGCTTGCCGGACCGGAAACCGTTGTTGTTCGCCGTTAATCCATGCCTTTTACTACTTTCTGAACATTATTTCACTCTACTATGAAAAATCAACGATTGAAAAACACTCTATGCTCTATGATGCTTTGCGGTGTACTCGCACTTGGGCTTTCGGGCTGCTTCACACAAAAAATTATTGTAGGAAATGGCGCACCGACACGCGCTCAAAATGAAATGGCACAGAATGAAGAGACGACCAAAGCGTGGTTCTTTATTTTTGGACTTATTCCCGGACAAGGTCCGATTGATACCGACAAAATGGCAAAAGGTGCATCGAACTATACGGTTGTGTATGAGGAAAATTTTCTTGATGGCTTGATTAGCTATGTTACTCTTAGCCTCGTTACACCACGAACCGTGACCGTCAAACGATAATATTTAACTCAACAACAGCCCTGATACTCTTTATGTTGATAACTTTTTGATTTCTATTCCCAATCATTGTATGCCAATTTCCGACACAACTACGCGCACCGCGCTCAAAAACCTTCTCTTCAACATGGCGGACGACTGTTTAATTCTTGGACACCGCAATTCCGAGTGGGTAGGAATTGGTCCTGTGCTGGAAGAAGACATTGCTTTTGCTTCGATTGCGCAGGACAAACTCGGTCATGCGCTGGCGCTCTACACCATACTGCACGAAAATTTTGATGAGCCAGATGCCGATACTCTAGCTTTTATGCGCTCGGAGAAGCAATTTACCTGCTGCCATTTTGTTGAAATTCCAACTCAGGAATATGATATTGCGCTCATGCGCCATTTTTTATTCGATACTGCCGACCACCTACGGTTTCAAATGCTCACGGAATCGTCATTTACACCCCTTGCGCAACTCTCTCGTAAAATCCAAGGCGAAATCGCTTATCATACATTGCACGCAAACGCCTTTATTCGTCAGCTTTCACGCGGCTCGGAAGAAGCACACTTCAGAATGCAAACGGCATTGAATGAATTATTTCCACTAGCATTAGGAATTTTCGAGCGCTCCGAAGAAGAAAATCAGCGTTTACAACAAGAAGGCGTATTTGCTGGGGAAAACATCCTGCAACAACGGTGGTTGGAAACAATACAACCAATAATTACGCAGGCAGGATTAACGCTGAATACAAGTGTTGAAGCGGTTTTGGGTGGACGACAAGGATATCATACGGAATACCTTGCACCGCTATTGGAAGAAATGTCGGAAGTTTTTGCAGAAGACCCGACGGCGGAGTGGTAAACAAATCAAACCTAATACCAATGAATTCTTTCAAAGAAAATACTCTTGAAGCCTCAATCTGGGATGCGCTTTTGGAGGTCAGCGACCCCGAAATACCACGTCTATCGGTCGTGGACTTAGGCGTGATCACCCACGTTCAAGTGGATGAAAACAACAATGCCCATATTACGATGACACCAACGTTTTCCGGTTGCCCCGCTATCAGCTATATGCAGAATGCAGTTCGTGAGCGTATTGGAGCAATGAAGAGTTTTGCAGAAATTGACGTAAAGGTATCGTTTGAGCAGCCTTGGAACTCCAACAAAATCACAGAACGAGGAAGAGCAATACTGCTCGAAACAGGCTTCGCCCCGCCACCAAAACATGAAGGATATATCGAATTGAGTGTTTTAGAGCATATCGCCTGCCCATACTGCGCCAGCACAAATACTGAGTTACAGACTCCTTTTGGACCAACGCTTTGTCGTTCAATCCACTATTGTCATAATTGTTCACAGGCGTTTGAGCAGTTTAAGCCTGTGGTATAAAACAAAGCATTAGTCCGCTTGCTGTGAATAGATGCTCCGCTTGATAGTTTGGGAATCTCCACGATATTTCCTGTATGAAATCTACGGTTTTTTATATTCAAAAGCAAGGATTCATGCGGTATTTCAGCAATATCCTGTTTATGAAATAGTCGGTTTTGGCTATAAATC
>JAAFHM010000202.1 GCA_013298375.1 Ignavibacteria bacterium
CAAATGTTTACAGTTCCACGTCAACAGGTAATCACAACGATAATACGATGCTAATGCCAAATGAAGTGCGTCTCCGCCTGCATTCGCGGGCATGACTTTGTTGAGGATATACGTTTGAACAATTTCAATAATTGGTGGGCTAATAGCAAGCAAAGGGATTGTTGAAAGGAAATCCAAGCATTGTTGCCGTTTTGGTGCTGGAGTCATTTCTAATTCTGCTTCTACCGCCTCACTACTGACAATCTCATAGAGTTCACGCTTCTTCCCCCACCAAGTATGCGTCCAGTTGCGACGAGCAACGGCTTCAGGACTGGTGCGAGTTTCAACGTAAAAACTCGGTATGCTGGTTCGATATAAACTTTGGGTTTCATTGGTGCCAAACTAGGCAAAATCAGGCAGAATCGCAAATTTTGGTCGTTGGGGGGTAGATTTTGAGCGGTTTTCAGTTGAATTTTTCGATTCGGTTGCCGAGGACGAAATTAGTAGCGAGGTTTGAACGGCATATAGCCAATCTAAAACGCATCAGATCCCTGGTCGCCAGAAGCAATAAGTTTGGCTGACACGGGTGAATTTTGGCGAAAATAGAAAGGCCAAAGGCAAACGTTACCTGACAAAATATTCTGGATACACTTGCTCAGAGATTTCAAAAACGTAACTGGTCAGGTAGGCATTTTGCTCTTTTGTTAAAATTTAGGCTGAAACTTACAAATAACTCTAAACATTGCCTGATTTTTTACGATTCCTATTGCCGTTTTTACAAAATCGTCTAAGTTTTTGAGAAATTGGAATAATGGCAATAGAAAAAGTGTCGAAATTTGACAAAAAACGTCAATTTTTAGACCTGACCAGTTACTCAAAAACTTAGATATTTTTCTAAGGCATAAAAACTTCCATCATTTAAGAAAACTTTCGCTTTGAGTGTAAACTGCCCCCAACAAGTAAATTGGATAGCAAATGACTGTTCTTTATTTTTAGAGATAACCACATTGTCTTTAAAAGTTGGATGGAGTTCATATTCAACATATTTAACCTTGCTATATATTTGTTCGTCAGTATCTAGCATTACGGTAATTTCTCTTGTATTACCTTGAGTTGCCACCTGCTCTTCTTTTGATAGCTTTCTTACTGTATGAGTTAATCTTATATTTTCAATATTTACTCTAGGAATTTCGTCAAAACTTAGGAATTTAGATATTTCTTTATTAGTACCGTCTTTGAAGGTAATAGTTGCTTTGATATCGAATGGTTTCCAGATTGAAAGCTCAATGCCAAAATTGGCATCCTTATTATCTACAACTACCTCATTTTTGGTAAAACTTTTATCAAGTTTATACAAAACATGAGAAATATTATCTACAGAGTTAGGGTTCCCAATAGTATACAGTTTTATGACTTTTTCTAATTTCGGGTAATTCTTCCTCTCATCATTTGTGAGTTCCCGTATCGTATAATCAAGAAAGACGCTTTTGTTATTGGAAGCAACATTATCTTTTAGTTTTTTTCCGTATAATGTAGTAACCCCCTTAATGTCGCCAGCACTTAAATTACCCCAGTTAGCATAATTTGGGTTGCAGTAATTCATAACAGATTCAGGATCGCAACTAGTAATGTAGATGTCGCCGTCTTGTCCTTGCGGTTCTTTATCATCACAAAAATAGCAATCACCTCGGTTATGCTCATGAGCGAATCCTAGGGCGTGTCCAAATTCATGTACTGCAATCGTTTGAATATACTTTTTCCTATCTCTCTTCATGCTTGGAGACCACTCATTAAATGTAAAATTTAACACCATACCATTCTTAAGTCCATCAATGGTGTTGCCTAGACCTTTGGCATGAGGTCCTTCATCAGAAATTTTTATTCTAATTCCTTTAGAATAAGGTGTTGATTGCCCCCAATTATGAAAGGAAAGATTAGCATACTTTTCCCAAGAATTTGTAATAGCTTCTTGAACCCAAGCTCTTTCCTCTTTATTTGCACTTGATGGATTTTCCCAAGTGACTTCAATTTCATTTGTTTTCCATTTTGTTCCTTTTAATGCAAAAGCATTTTGATTTTGAGAAATTAAGTCCGTAGATAAACGAATAAAATAGAAAGCAGTCAAGAAGTAAAAAAATACTGCTTTGCTTGAATTCAACTTGCATTTCATAAACTTTACAATAATAGGTTGAGGTAAAAATGAATCATACATATCTCAGAACTAACTTCTACAACATAAGCATCCAAGCGCTCTACACGAACCACGATAGTTCGGCGTTAGCTTCGGAGCGCCCACCAGCCGAACTCTAAAACTATGAATTAGTTTTGGTAAAATAAGCCCAAAATGCTAAATCATCCAAACATTTTTTGCCGATTTTTCACGCTATCATTTCTCGTCTGCGATTCCCGAAACCGCCCGCTACTCCCCAAAAACACAAAGCCTTCGATAATCACCATGATTATCGAAGGCTTTTTTATTGATTGAGTGCCAGTCCGAATACTCTTTGCTCCGGGCAGCGCTTTCCTACATACTTTTCGCTTCCAACAAAATAGACTGCGCTTGTGCCTGTAATTGCGCTTGAGTATGCGGTTGCTTTTTCGTCCCCGCTACCTCGTTCCGTACTGTGGCAGAGGACGTATGCCCCATCACTTCCGCCAAGCGAGCGCGGCGCTCAGAAATCACCCGCCCAATTTCTCGCACGAGCAGCGTTTCTTTCGCAACGAGTTTGTCTAGCATTGCTTTATCCAGCAAAACGGCGGTAATATCTTGTGTGGCGGTAATAGTGAACGGGCTTGGACGCGCAGAAAAGAGCGATGCTTCGCCACAAAAATCCCCCGTGTAAAGCGTAAAGACTTCGTGCGGCTTGCCTTTGGCATCCGTTGCCGTTGCTTTGCCCTCGCCCTGCACAATCACGTGCAGCGCCCGCACCATCTCGCCTTCGCGGACAAGGTACTCGCCTGCCCCAAAGGTGTGGAGCGTTGCGCCATTGGCAACGATTTCCAAGACATCGCTGCCCATTTTGAAAAAGAGCGGCACCGATGCGAGTTCTGTGCGGTATGCCAGCAATTCCGGCTCTTGCTGCGGACTTGTCTGCATCACGCGGCGCGACGGCAATTCGCACTCAAAATTATAGCGCTTGGTCACATACCACAGCCGCGAAAGAAATTGATCGCGCACTTCCATCGGCGACATCGTTTGCGGCGACCAAAAGCGTACCGAATAGCGCAAATTCACGTCGTAGTGGTCTAAAACGCGCACCGTTGGCTTGGGTTCATGCAAAATGTCGGGCGTACTAAGCGCCGTCGCCATCAATACCCGTTTAATCGTGTTGGGAGCGTGTTTTTTGGCAAAATCCAAGAGAACTTCCGTATGCTCGGCTTTTGTGGCACGGGTGAGATTGACCACCGTTTGTTTTGCGACGATGGATTGAGGCAAAATAGCGAGGGCGTTGTCGCGGCGGCGCAGCACGACAGAGTTCCACGTCATATCCTGCACTTCGCCTTCCATATCGGCAATCACGACTTTATCGCCCACCGCAAAGGGACGACGCATCAGCGTAATCAAACCCGAAACAAGGCTTCCCAACGTGTCTTGCAGCGCAAAACCGATAATCACCGACCCAACGCCGAGCGTCGTAACAACCCCGCGAAGGTCAATATCCCAGACCAATGCCAGCACAAAGCCCGTTCCAATCAAAATAAACACAAACCGAATAAAATCCAGCAACACCTTGGAAGGGCGCTTTGATTCTTTGCCCGAAAACAGGATGATGTTCAGCCCCAAAAAGCCAATATTGAGCATACTCACCCATGCCAGCGTTTCAACGAGTTTGGCGTAGGTGTTATCGTGCGGCACACCAAAAACTTTTTCCAACAGCGCCCACAGTGCCAAAAGAGGCACGAGGGTATTGATGGAAAGGCGCAAGAATTGCAACGCGCTTTCTTGGTGAATCCGTGAGCGAATTTCTGTTAATGCAATAATCACCGCCGGAAAACCGATGCCGATAATTGCCACCCAAAGAAGAAGGTCGTTAGTCATAGTGGTACGAGGATGTATGGTAATCGGTCAGGTCTCGAAAATTATCCACGAATCGCACGAATCCTCACGAATAACGAGGTTTGAACGGATAATTGTTCAAAAAAAACTCTTGATTCGTGTCAATTTGTGTGATTCGTGGACATTATTGACAACATACCTAACCAGTTACGATTTATGCTCTTCCATTGAGCATTTTGGAATCATTGTATGTCCATGTCGGTATTGTCAGTCGTCCGGCAAAGTTTAATGGCGAGCCGTTGCTAAACTCGTACAAACCTTGCGTCAAATCGTACACCGACTGCGATATCACAACCCCGCCTTTGCCATCGGAAGCAATATCACACAGCGTTTTAGCAATCATCACGGTTTCGCCGACAACATCAAAATTGATTTTCCGCTTGCCAATCAAATACGACGTGACTTCGCCGGAATGAATACCGGCGGCAAGGTCAATATTCACGCCACGTTCAGCACCGACGCGGTGAACGATATTCCGCACTTCAGTCGCAAATTCCAGCGCGTGAATAGCATGGTCAATCTGCGGCGAAAACAAGCCCGCCGCACCAAAATACGTGTCGCCAATTGTTTTTATCCGCTCAATACCGTGCCGTGCGGCGGTTTCATCGAATGCCACCAGCAAATCATTCAAAATATCAACGCCTTTTTCAGCGCCAATGGTCTGCATAACTTTAGAAAATCCAACGACATCCGTCACAACGATACTTACCGCCGGAACGGTTTCGACAAAATACCGCTCATTGCGCTCCAGACGATGGGCAACGGCTTCTGGAAATACGCCAAAAAGCAAGCGTTCAAAGTCTTTATTTTGTATTTCGACTAATTCTTTTTGCGCTTGAAGGCTTTGCACCATCATTTCAAATGCCTGAGAAAGTTTTTCAAATTCGTCGCCACTGCGTACTTTTTTCAAGTTGAACATCTCGCCCTCGCCGATACGCTGCGCGTTGTAAGTCAAGGCACTAATGGGCTTGGTGAGGGTATTGGCAACCAAGAGCGCAATCAAGGTGGCAACAACGATACTCGCAGCTGTCCAAACCAACAAGGATTGCTCGTATTCCCGCACCGGCTCAAATGCTTCGCTCATATCCATTTCGGAAAGAATCACCCATTGCAAATCGGGAATTTGCAGGGGCGCAAAGGATGACAGCACTTCTTCATTGCGATAATCGCGGATGATGCGCGTGTCGGAGCGCCCGGATTGCGCCGTGATAGCGGCTTCGGTGCGGACTTCCTGAAGCAAAATGGATGTTTCCAGCTTTTGAATTTTTTCGACAATATTGCTCGGCATATTCGTTTTTTTCAGCATTTCGGCATACCCTTTCGGGTCTTCCAGCAAAAAGCGGGATTGCGAACGCATCAGGAAATCCGCACCAACCAAATAGGTCTCGCCCGTTTTGCCCATGCCATCACTTTTCCAATCGCGGCTGCTAGTCATAATTTTGGTAATCTCGTCCACCGAAATTTGAAACGCTAAAACGCCAATAATCGTACCTTTGGTTTCGTCAAAAATTGGTGCGCCGATAAACGCAGCAGCCGTGCCGTAGGAAGGCTCGTAAGGCAGAAAGTCCATGATTTTGACAAAGCCTTTTTCTTTCGATTGAACGACGTTTTCAAAGAGTTTTGCCAGACTGCTGGCGGCATTGGGACCACGCCGCAAATTGGTCGTAAAATCGGTCTCCTTGAATGCCGAGTAAACCACTTCCCCCGTTTCAGCATCAATCAAGAACATATCGTAATAGTTGAATTTCTCGACAAATTCTCGAAACATACCGTGATATTTCGCGTGAACGGCAGAATACGCCGAACTGTCGGACGCTTTCATCAGTTGAATTTTTTTACCGACAGGGTTCGGATTCAAGGCAATATACTGGTTCTGCAAATAGACAGCAGACGGCTTTTTGGGCAAAAACACATCCAACATAAAATTTCTCTTCTCGCCACTTTCGCCATTGGCAATACGCGGAATAAATTCCTGCTCATAGTACCGACGCACATTCAAAGCCGCTTCCGGCGCGACGGGAAGGCTGTCAAGTGCATGGTAGGCATCGTGGAAGCCATTCATGGCATCAATAAAAGCGCGGTCTTGGCTTAATACCGAAACTTGTTGGCGAATATTCTCGAAATAAAATTTGATATAATGCTGCTTGGTATTGCGACTGGTCGTGAGTTTGCTCATCAAGCGCTTGGTGATAGTCTGACGGAAATCTAAGTACGATTTAATGCCAAAGGTGAGCATCGAAGCCACACAGAGCAGAATCAACACCAGCATAAGTTTTGATTTTATCGTCAAGGTCGCCCCGCCAAAAAGTCTGAATCTGGGGCGCTTTGTGGAAGGCGCAAAGAGCGATGCGCTGGGAGCGGAAGTTGATGCCATCGAACGAGCGGGTGATTTCGACGATGAGTTTTTACCGAAAGGAAGTTTGAACTTCATGGTGATAACCTCGAAAAAAGAGCGTTGGGAATATGTACTGCCAATGAAACGTGATGATGCAAATGGTATGCCGCCTTTGGTATTTCTTGTGAAAAAGAGGCAGCCACGTGAGAAAAGCAAAATACCATTGCCGCCCGTCAAACGCAAGGAGAAGCAGAGAAATTATTTCCTCTTGTACAAAAAAAGATACTATTTCGCTTTTAGCGAAACTTTGGCGTGTCATTTGATGTTTACGATGGAAACAATGATTTCCACTCATTGCTTCATCCTCTTTCACTTCGCGGAATTTTACCATGCACACGGCTCTTATCACTGTCCCCATTTATCAAGCCTCGTTGCGCGTTGCGGCATTGACGGAATACGATGCACAGCGCTTTTTAGACCACTACTTCTGCTCCAATACGCAGACAGACGCTCCCCCTTCCGGCAGTTATTCATCCGTACCATCACACAGCGAAATGCAGTACGGACGGGCTTCTCAGGGGATTTTTTGATTGATGGTGGGTTTCCGTTCCCCCAAAAATCATCGTTCACAGAATAAAATTGTTCCTTCCTCATGCAGGGTAAATAGGTTATTTTGCAGTGCATCGTTTTCTTTTCCGACCAACACCCCCTACAGCCATGAAACAACGCTACTGTAATCCCTTCACCGATTTTGGCTTCAAAAAACTTTTTGGCGAAGAGGCGCATAAAGACTTACTCATTGATTTTCTCAACGCACTCTTGCCGGAGAAACACCGCATCCGCAATTTGGAATACACCAAAAATGAGGCGACCGGCACAACCCAACTTGATCGCAAAGCTGTTTTCGATATTGCTTGTACAGGCGAGAATGGTGAGCGCTTTATCGTTGAACTTCAAAAAGCAAAGCAAAATTTCTTCAAAGACCGCAGCGTATTTTACGCTACCTTCCCGATACGTGAACAAGCCGAGCGGGGTGAACTCTGGGACTTTGAACTCGCGGCGGTCTATTGCATCGGCATTTTAGATTTTGTCTTCGACGAAGACCGTAACAATGCGGATTATCTGCACTTCGTTCAACTGAAAAATCAGCACAACGCCGTATTTTACGACAAACTCACCTTTGTCTATTTGGAGATGCCGAAGTTCACCAAACCGGAAACCGCTCTTGTTACGCAGACCGATAAGTGGCTCTATTTCATCCGCCACGTCAGCCGTTTAGACGGTATTCCAACGGCATTGCAAGAGCGGATATTCGAGGCAGCATTTCAGGCAGCAGAAATAGCGCAGTTCAATCAGGGCGAAGCACGAGAATACGAGGCATCACTAAAATACTACCGCGATATGCAGAACGTGATGAACACCGCAATACAAGAGGCGGCAGCAAAAGCACACGACGCGGGAATAGAAAAAGGGCTTGAAAAAGGTCGTGCAGAGAAACGTCAGCGAGAAGAAGAAATCGCTCGTCGCCTCAAGGACACCAACTTACCTGTCCGTGAAATAGCCCAAATAACAGGCTTGACCGAAGAAGAAATTGAACGATTGTAATGCCCGCTCGCTTGACCCCTTTACCTGTCAAGATAGGCTTTGATGATGCCCACCGCCTTCTCTACGCCACGTTCTGTGCGAAGTTTTTCGCCAAGTTTCGCCGTTTCGGCAATGCGCTGTGGTTGCAAAAGCTCTTGCAGTGCGGTTTCTAGCGATTCTTGTGTTAATTTTTTCTTCGGTATTGGTTTTGCTCCAACCCCCAATTCCC
>JAAFHM010000180.1 GCA_013298375.1 Ignavibacteria bacterium
AAAAAACTCTTTGGCAAATTCCAGCGTCTTTCGGCAATGCCGACCGGTAACGAACACAGTACGGGACTGGGCTTGAGCATTGTCAAAAAAATGGTCGAAGCGATGAATGGCAACGTCTGGTGCGAATCGGAACTGGGCAACGGGGCAACATTTATCGCCGCATTTCAGGCAGCAAAAGAGGGCGCAGCCTCCAAAGAACCAAGCATTTTGCTGGACGAATAGCACAATGATAGCGGAGAATAGTCATTTACTCCAACGCAGTCCTCTTTAATACAGCATCAAACCCGACATTCAAGCACCGTCATCCCCTTCAGCCATCTATGATGCAACACTTATTGGCGATATTTACTCCCGCGTCCATTGCTCATGACCAATCAAGTTGGGAATATAAACGGACACAAATGTTTATTTGGTCGGTATTTGTCTTTGGGGGGCTTTGTTTGCCGAGTGTACCGATATATTACATTCTTGGTGCAACGGCGATGGGGCATATTTGCTTGGCTGGAGTGCTGGTTTCCGGTGGTATTCTTTGGGTGCTATGGCAGACGCAAAGCCTTCGCCCGGCAGCGTTTTTGCTCATATCCTCCATCATACTTGTTGTGACGCTGCTTATTGCCGTTAGTGGTGGTATTCTCTCACCACTCATAAGCGGGATGTATGCTCCGGCACTCTTCGGACTTCTTTTTGTGTCGCGGAAATTTATGATGCTCATGTTCAGCACCAGTGTTGCGATTGTCTTGGGCTTCGCCGTTTGTTATGAGATGGGGTTTGAATTGCCGCAATTATTTGCAGAATCTCAAAAGGGCATTATTCATACTATCGTTGGTATATCGGTTTTGCTGGGTATTCTTGCTTCAATTTCGTTTGTTGATAAAATTCGTACCGAAGCGATTATTAGTATTGAGCAGGAGCGCGATTCCGTTCAGGAGAAAGTCCGCATTGCCACACGCACGCTGGAAGAACAGCAAGAAAATATCAGCGCTATCAATCAGCATCTTGCTCACCAAAACACCGCATTGCAGCAAGCGATTACCGAAGCGGAAGCAGCAAAATTGATGCAATCGGAATTTCTGCGGAATGTCGGACACGAAGTCCGCACACCACTATCTATAATTCTCGGCTTTTCGGAAATTCTCTCAGAATATCTTGCGAAGGAAGATGCCCAAGGACAGGGTTTTGTTCGGCAAATCGAAGGCGCGGGCAAGAATTTGCTGGATATGTTCAATAATATTTTGACACTTTCGAGTTTTGAGTCGGCGGCAGTGGAAGTGGCGTTTGAGCGAACACACGTGCCGACGCTCCTTTTGGAGCAGCAGCGCAATTTTCGTTCGCAAGCCGAGATAAAAGGGCTATCACTAACGTGTGATTGGCAAGCGGAATGCGATGAATACGTGATGCTGGATATTATCCATCTCAGACAAGTGCTGAAGTTTCTTCTTTCCAATGCTGTTAAATTTACTGAGCAAGGCAGCATCCATTTGCGTTGTGAGTGTGTGCCTCAATTGAATGATAGACAGTCAGCAATACGAGTCATCGTGCGAGACACGGGTATTGGTATTCCAGAGGAATATCAAGAAAAACTCTTTACACCATTTTACCAGCAAGACGGTAGCACTAATCGGCATTACGGCGGGCTGGGGCTGGGATTAGCGATTGCGAAGCGCCTCGTTGACGCGATGGATGCAAAAATATGGTGCGAATCGGTGCTTGGGCAAGGCACAACGTTTATTGTGGAACTGCCCACCCATAATCAATCGCCAACAAGCAACGTTCAATCTCAGTGAATTAGCCACACCTCAAGGCGGGAGGAGTTGGTAAATCCGGACAGAAACACCTGCACTGCTTAGGGCAATCGCATGAAAATTTCAAACCCGCATCAAATCAGCATTCCAATATCATCAGTGTTTGTCGTTTAACGTGTAGAGACAAGGCAATGCCTTGTCTCTACGGCATAGATTTTTTTTCATGCGATTGCCCTACTGCACTGCCGAAGCCCATTTTTTTCGCCCCCAACCAATCGTCATCCATCACTATCGCCATTCTGCGGAAGCAGTACGACAAACTCTGAACCCTCACCAAGACTGCTTTTGCAAGAAATGTGACCGTTCATTGCTTCAACAAATTCCTTGACAATCGAAAGCCCAAGTCCCGTCGAGGGTTCATTACCCGTTGGGCGCGGCGTGAGGCGGGCAAAACGCCCAAAAAGTTTTTTCTGGTCGTCGTCACTCAAGCCAGGTCCTTCGTCTCGAATGCTGAAAAGCGCATATTTCCTTGATTCCTGCACGTAGTTTGCTTGTACACGTATCCACACATTTGATTGCAGCGGTGAATATTTAATTGCATTAGAGACGATATTTTCTATCACCTGATAGGTTGCTCTTTTGTCGGCAGACAGCATCACATCAGGCGTTGAGGATGTATAGTGCAGCGTAATACCTTTTTCTGAGGCGCGTTGGCGATATTCCTCCACAATACCTGCCGTGATGCGGCTTCCGTTCACGGTTTCAATGCGAAACTGCAATCGCCCCGCTTCAACGGCTTCAACATTGAGGACATCTCCAATAATAGCATTCATGCGCTCTGCTGAGTTTTTTACCTTGAGTGCTGTATTCGTTACTTGTTCGCTCGACATCTTCTCAAACGACCGTGCAATCAGTTCTGCGCTCATAACGATACTCGTAAGCGGATTGCGAAGGTCGTGCGCAACCATGCTCACCAGCTCGTTTTTACGCTGGTTGAGCGATTGCAAGCGAGTATTCATCGTGGCAAGTTGGGCGTTTGCTTCGGCAAGTTCGGCATTACTAAGTTCGACATGAACGGTCTGCTCCTGCAAAATGGTGTTCTGCCGCGTAATTTCTTCGCTTGCGGACTGAAGTTCGATATTTGCCGATTCCAATTCATGAGTGCGCTGCTGTACAAGCCGCTCCAATTCTCGCTTCTGACGCTCTATGACGCGAATACGCGCTTTGTACGCTCCCCAAACTCCTCCCAAAAGGACTGCACCAAGACAACTACGAAACCACCACGTTTTCCAAAATGGCGGCGTGATGACAATTTGAAGAAGAATTGGTGCGGCTTCCAAGTCAAATGTGCCATCTTCCCGTGAGGCTTGTGCATAAAATTGATACGTCCCCGGCTCTAATTCGCTGTACGATGCAAAACGCCGTGAACCGGAGAAAACCCAGTTCTTATCAACTCCCGCGAGTTTATAGGCATACCGAATTTTGCGAATATTGCTGTACTCTAAAGGTGAAAATTCCAGCGCAAAAGCATTCTTTGTGTATGGCAGACGAAGCTCACGGTATTCTTGCAATGCGCTATCCAGTTGGGCAGGAATATCCATCACGAGAAGGTCTGTAAGGCTGATTTTTAGCTGCTCGGCAGCCTCCGCAATGCTATCGGGGTGAAAAATATTAAACCCACTCACCCCGCCGAACATCATTTCTCCAGCAGCATTCAGAAAATACGCGCCAGAATTGAACTCGTTACTTTGTAAACCGTCCTCAGCATCAAAATTACGAAACCTTCCCGTAGTCGGCGAAAACCGCGACAAACCATGATTCGTACTGAGCCAAAGATTGCCCTTCGTGTCGGGTAACATTCCATAAATAAAATCATTGGCAAGACCATTACGCACCGTGAAGTGTGTTGCCGTACCGCTTTCAGGGTCGAATTTATTCAAACCAAACGTCGTCGAAACCCACAGTTTTCCACTATCGGCATCGCAAATGCTTGTAACACTATTGCCGCTCAATGCCGATGAATCCTTGTCGTTCGAGAGAAAATGCCGTATAATCCCAGTGCGCTCGTCCAAGCAATTCAGCCCACCACCATGCGTCCCTATCCACAACAATCCTTTTTTGTCGCGGTGAAACGAGCGAACTTCATTGACAGAAAGTGCATTTTGTGAAGAAGCCCCGGATGGAGTAGGATACGTGAGATAATGCCGCACAGCCTGTTGTTGCGAGGGGTTGAAAGGAGTGTTTGCCGAAATTTGTGTTTGCCAGACCGTGACACCGCCGTTAAAGGGTGCAGTTCCTATGTCGGAACGGTACAGTCCCAGAAAAAGCAGGTTTCGTGCGGTGTCGGGGAATATCACCCGCACTTGCTCGCTTGCAATGCCATTTTTGTCGGCTGGGTTGTAAAAATAGGTGGTAAACCGCTCCGTTACAGGGTTGAATGACACAACACCGCCACCGTATGTGCCTATCCATAAAATGCCATTTGGTGCGCGGTACAAGGCTCTGAGTTGAGAGACAGGAAGCGATGATGGCGCAATATTACTTGCGTTGCGAGGTATTGGGGTAGAATTTTGCGAACTGGTATTTTCGTCGGCGCGATACGTCTTCCACGTATTTGTCGGCTTCGACCAATAATTCAAACCACTTTCCGTTGCGATCCAGTATTCGTGCGGCTTTGAGCCATTTGCAAACGCACGGACACTTGATCCGACGAGAGTTTGTGTAGTCATTTCGTCGCGCCTCATCGCCGTAAATTTCTGGCGCGACCTGTGCCAAAGCTGCACCCCTGCGACGTTCAACCCAATCCACATCGTTCCTGTGCGGTCGGTATAGAGTGAGCGAATAAGTCCTTCTTGCAAGCCAAACTCCTGAGAAGACTGCACTGGAATAGCATCCAAGCGGTTGTTAGTGAAAATATACAGTCCATTCGTTGTACCAATCCACATCCGCCCGTGTGCATCTTCGCTCAAACACGTAACAGCGTTAGAGCGGAGTTTGGATGCGGGTTCAGCGTAGATGGAAAAAAGTCGAGATGTTTGCGTGGATAATTCATACCGCAGCACACCGCCCAAATATCGTATCCACAAACAGCCGTTTTTATCGAAACGTAACTCTTGGACACGAGCATTGGTGCGGAGTTCAGGCGGCAAGGCTATTTCGGGATGATGCTGTGCGAGAACGACATTATTGAGACGGATATTTCCACGAAGTTGCATCAGTCCTTGCACGGTGGCAATCCAGAGAGCATCGCGTGTCGCGGTCATGGTAAAAATTTCAACGTCCGGCGAAGTCGAATGTTTCTGAATGAGAATTGGTGAGCGTTGGAGGTCGTTGCAGAAGAATAACCCACGCTTTGTGCCTATCCATATCGTTCCCGTACTGTCTTGGGCGAGAGAGGACGCGGCTTCGCTGAAGCGCGATTCTAAGCGACGTTCAGCACTTGAATAGCGAAATACCCCCTTCTCCGTCGCAATCCACAACACACCGCGATTATCTTCTAGCATAGAATTGATGCGGCTTGTAGGCAAGGGCAGGGCGAAAAATGCTTCCTTTGCGCGATTGTACAAACACAGCCCGTTATTTGTCTGCACCCACAATTGCCCTGAACGCCCTTCATACAACGCCGCAATCGAATTACCCGCAAGAGCCGTCGTATCACCAAGTTTAGCGCGATAGACTCTGAAGGAATACCCGTCGAAACGATTTAAACCATCTTGTGTTCCGAACCACATAAACCCAAAATGGTCTTGAAGGCTTGTAAACACGCTACTTTGTGACAATCCCTGCTCGACGGAATACCTCTGAAATGCGGCGGGAAAAGGCACGACTCCTTGTGCAAGGGCAGAGGGTGCATAATAAACAGACGCTTCCATGCACAGAACGAGTATCCATGCCCCAAACAAGCTCTTTGTGTACGGAGTGCTATAAAAGATACGTTGGCACAAAAGCGTGAAAGCCATTGTAAGATGGTGCATTGGCGGCATCAACAAGGTGGAAATGATAAAGAGAGCGTAAGCCTTTAAGTCAAGAATCTACGCATTTTTCCGTGTTATTCCAAGAAGAGAACGAGTAGAATTAGGGCAATCGCATGAAAAAAAATCTATGCCGTAGAGACAAGGCATTGACTTGTCTCTACACGTTGAACGACAAACACTGATGATATTGGAATGCTGATTTGGTGCGGGTTTGAAATTTTCATGCGATTGCCCCAGCAAAGGTGCGACATTTATTGTGAAATTGCCGACAAATCCATAAATTATGGGCAGTCCATTATCTCTCGAATTTTGCTTATCATGCTATGCTACGACTTTTGACGTGCTGTCTTATGGGATTGCTTGGTATTGGAAATATCGTTGCCCAAGAAACACGTTCAGAGCAGCCTACTTCACGAGTGCAACAATATATCATCCGCCATTGGCAACGCGAACAAGGATTGCCGGAAAATGCCGTCTGGTCGGTGTGTCAGACTCCCGACGGCTACCTTTGGTTTGGTACCGAAAGTGCTGGTCTGGTGCGCTTCGACGGACAGCGCTTTCGTGTGTTTTCGCCACAAAATTCCCCCTTACCCAATGGTCCTGTTCCTTTATTACAGACCGATTCTGAAGGAACACTCTGGATTGGAACATGGGGCGGACTTGCTTCGCTCAAGCAAGGAAAATGGCGCATCTACACAACGCAAGCCGACGGATTACCGCATAAAATTACCTATAATCTTCTTTTTGACCGAGAGGGCGGGATGTGGGTTGCGACATGGGGAGGGATCTGGTATCGCAAAGGGCAAGAAACCAAGGTTTTCACCAAAGAAAACGGCAGTGGCTTGGAAAGCAACAACGTCCGTGCTTTCACCCAAGATAGTTCGGGAACAATTTGGGCTGCAACGTTCAATGGCGGGGTTTATCGTTTTGAGAACGGACGCTGGAAGCCAGTAGAATGTGCAGGTTCGGTGCAGTTGCAAAATGCGTTTGCGGCGTGTACCGATGCAGAGGGACGAGTGTGGTTTGCCTCCGATAAAGGGCTGTTTTGCAAAGAACCCAATACCGAGCAGCCACGTCTTGTTCACACGATTCAAGAATTTCAGGCAATTCTTGTCAAAAGGCTGCTCCTGGGAAAAGACGGCACTTTGTGGATTGGAACGATTGGCGGTGGTTTGTATCGGAAGCAAGGGGCAAATCTTCAACGGCTCACAACCGCAGACGGCTTATCCGATAACGGTATTGAAGCACTCGTCTTCGACAACGAAGGAACGCTTTGGGCGGGAACAGATGTGGGACTCAATCAAATCCGTGAAGGCAGCATCAAACCTCTTCTTGTAGGCGGGCATCCACTTCTCATTCCAACAAGCACTGTTGCCTTAGACAATCAGCAAAGGCTTTGGATTGGAACGCGGCAGGGATTATATATGCTCCGCGATTCGGGCGGTTTTGGGCAGAGACATTTAGACTATACGCTCTTTACCACTCAACATGGATTGAAGAGTGCCATCATTACCTCATTTTTACAAGTCATCAAAGGGCGAATCTGGGTGGGGACTAATCTTGGTGGGCTGCATCTGCGTACAGAGAAGGGGTTTCGCAATTTTTCACTTGCCGATGGTCTTGCTGGAAACGTTATTCGGGCAATGGCACAAGACCGCGACGGCAATGTGTGGGCGGGAACCGAAGGAGGAATCAGCAAACTTACTGAAAATAGCAAAGGACAATTTGAGATTCATAATTTTACCACCAAAACAGGCTTGCAGCGCGGGGTATTAGGAAGTTTAGCCTATCACAGCGAAACAAACACCATCTGGATAGGCTATATCATCAGCGAAAAGCCGATGATTGAGGTAATTCGCACCGATGGTTCGCTTGTCAAAACGATTCCTTTCTCGCAAGAAGGTGTCCAAGTAAGCGGCATCAATACTACCGCTCACGACGGCAAGGAATGGATAGCAGCAAGTAGCGGGCTGTATGCTTATAACGGCGATTCGCTCGTGCTTTTCACAAAACAGAATGGCTTGCCAAGTACGGCTATTTGCAATCTTGTTCAGGATGAAAAAGGGATTGTGTGGATTTCCACCTCGGAAGGAATGATGCGTATCGCGGCACGAGATTTTTTCGACAGAAACGAAAAACCTCTCCAAAAGATTGATGCAATGCAATCGTACAGGCTTTTGAACACTCAAGACGGACTGCCCGATGCAGAATGCACCAGATTCAGTTCACCAACAATGTTTCAAACAGCTGATGGACGCTTGCTTATCAGTACAAAAAAAGGAGTGGGAGCATTATCAAAGAATGGTCTTTTATTCAATTCTTTGAAGCCCAACGTTGTGGTGGAGGCATTGCGGGCGGATGATAGTACGCTGTTCGATAACGCAAATCAGATGCAGCTTTCAGGCATAGATGTTCATTATGCGGTGAAACGCTTGGAATTTGATTATACCGCACTGAGTTTGCAATTACCCGAAGCGGTGCGGTTCGAGTATATGCTTGAAGGGTACGATAAATCCTGGACACAAGCCGGAACAAGGCGTACAGCCTACTTTACGAATCTTTCTTTTGGCAGAAGTTATCGTTTTCGGGTGAGGGCTTGCAACAATCACGGCGTTTGGAATGAAGCCGCAATGCCGCTCAAGTTCAGTATCCGTGCGCCTTGGTGGGCTTCGTGGTGGGCGTATTGTTTTTACGGGACTTCTCTGCTCGGTGGGGGATATATCCTCATTCGTGCCAGAGAGCGTCGGCAGCGCAAGCAGATATTGATGGCGCAGAGAGACCGGGAGGCAGAGATTGTCCGAAGAAAAAACGCCGAACTATCGAAGGCAAATGGTGAATTGCAAGTGCTGAACGATGAGAAGAACGAGATTATGGGCATCGTCGCCCACGATTTGAAAAATCCACTGGGGGCAATCATGCTCAGTGCGGAACTACTCGAAATGCGTTCCAGTAATAGTACGAATGTTGAAGAATACGCTCACAATATTTTCCAGAGCGCGAATAGGATGTTGGAGCTTATCAAAAATTTGCTGGATGTGAATGCCATTGAGCAGGGTGGGATACAGTTTCTGCCCGTGCATTTGGATATTGGTGTGCTGGTGCAGGATGTTGTGGAGCGTTATTACCATGCTGCTGAAACCAAGAATATCACACTCCACTACCATTTCATGCCAACAATGAAAGCGTTTGCTGACGAGCAAGCAACCACACAGGTTTTGGACAATCTCATTTCCAACGCCGTAAAATACTCACCGCAGGGGAAAAACATCTTTGTAAGGATAAGGGATGAGGGCAAAGGGCAAAAGGAGCAAGACATTG
>JAAFHM010000541.1 GCA_013298375.1 Ignavibacteria bacterium
GGTATTGCTTGGGGTCGAGACGGAGGAAATATGAGTGAGTGAAGAGAATGGAAGCCATTGAAACGCCCTTATGATTGATACAAACGAACATGGCGCATACGCTCAAAATCAGCGTATTTCTCCGCCAGCGTGTGGAGAACATGATGTTGAAAATTCTGCGGGTGATGCTTGGAAACATCCTTTGCCGAGTGCATTGTGGATTGAAATTCTTCTTCGCCTAAATGCCGAAATTTTTTTCTTTGATTGCGCACCGTCAGACGGAAGCAGAGCGCATCAAGCCTATCGCCGAAAGAACCCGAAAGCACACGCTCCATCGCTGATTTGAAAAACTTCTTTTTCGCCAACGGCAGACCCGTCGTATCGCGCGCGGGGAAATGCGGCAAATAGTCCGCAACCCAGGAATTATGCGCCATGAAGGAATGATATGCCTCCGGGTTGCACGTCGGAATGAGATACGCGATTTCGATTGCCGTGTACCTATTGCGGTCGGGAATTGCCAAGTTTTCGGAAGTAATGAAATAATTCACGCAGAAAAATTTGTAGGAATTGAACAGCACAAGTTTTTTGAAAAGAACGAGCAAAGTTCGATTCAGCCACAACCGTCCGGGTTCGGTGATGATAAAATAATCAATGTCCGACGATGCATCCATGCAGTCCTTCGACAACGACCCCGAAAGAAAAACCGCTCGTGTAAAGGGAAAAGCATCAATGAGATTCGAGAAAAATGCCGCCGGAGCCTGATATTTTCTGGCACGGGCGTTTTTTTCGCGGCGCTCGGCAACGATAGAATCGTCGCGCCCAATGAAATACACCCCTTCGCTCTGGTGAATATGCCCCGCACGGCAGAGCGCTTCGAGAGCCAAACGCACATCATTCTCGTCCGCCGATATGCAATCACAAACGCGCCACAACTCGTTTTCGGTCAATGGATAACGGAAAATATCAAAATACAGCAATGCCCGGATGATAGAAGAAGAAATATCATCCAGCATCGTTTCTGCGGTGTGATATGCTGAGGGAGAAGCAATCATCTGGAAAGAGTAAAATAGTGTTTTCGGGCATTCCTTATTGCCGATAATACTGAACATATAACCGTGCCGTATCGTCTATACTCGGCACTGGGACTGACGCGGAGCCATGCGGCAAACGCTCTTGCGGAGCGGTGTTTTCATCCAACACGCTTCGCAATGCACGTTCCATATCGGCGGCGCTTTGACAAACGTGCATTTGCGGGTGCTGCATCGTGTAACCGACATCGAAGCACACTACCGAAGCGCCATACTGCAATGCTTCCAAAAGAACCCATCCCTGCCCTTCGTACAACGACGTGTGCAAAAGCACTCTGCTACGCGCCATCATCGAAAAAACCTCGCGGCGCGGAACTTCGCCCGCAAGCGTGACGTTTTCCTCAAGTTGCAGTTTCGTTATTGCCGAGCGCAAGCGCTTACATTCCGCAGCATCAACGAAACCACCCAGAATCACGGCGCGAATGTCGCTTTTATACTGCTTTGCGTCGGCAACAAGCTCCAAAAAGGTTGTATAATTTTTGAGTGGTATGACCGAACCAACGCCTAATATATCAATGTTGCGTAGTGCTGCCAACTCGTTTGTTTCCTCGCGGCTCAAAGCAGGCTCTATGTCGTGCGGCACAACACCGAAGGGGATGCAAGACCGCACCACGCGCCCTGTTGATTGAGCATAGACCTTCGCTGCAAATTCCGACAAAGCAAACACGGACAGCGAGGCGTTTTGAATAACACTGATAAGTGGCAAATACCTATTGTCGGGCTTTGCATCTTGCCCCATAATGGTTGCAAAATGCGGAATACCGTAGAGGCGTGATGCAAACTGCCCCAAAAGCGCACTTTCGGAAAGCCAAAAGGAATGGAGGACGCTGATTGTTTTTTCTGCATGAAGGACATGAATACGCCGTAGAACACGCCACCATGTTCGTAGCTTGTACGCCTTGCTATTCCGCCCATCGGCAGCATAAATGGGTACACCATTCCACCGATATTCTCCTTCACGAAACGGGTAATGCAGCGCGATAATGTGCAACTGCATCTCTGGAAACAAGCGCCCGTAGGACTGCACGAGGTCTTGCAAGCCCGGAATACAGGTCGTGTCGCGTTCATCGGCAGCAAAACCGGGTGTGAGAATGACGAGATTCATCTGAATCGAGTTGTGGAAAGAATGAGTCGTGCATCTACAAATGTACATCCTTGTTTGATGCTGTCCAATATTTACGATAGTCGTCACCGTTTTTTCAATAAAAAGAGCAAAGAATTGCTTGCTAGTGAAGTCTCCTGCTCCATTGACGATTGTGCTTCAGCCATTTGTGTCGGACTTTCTACCACTTGTGTCATTATCCCCTGTTTTTTTGCGCATTTTGTGAGATATTTGTACTGAACATATTATTCTTCCCATTTCTTGTTACGATAGACCATGAAACGAGCATCGTTCATCTTCTGCCTTCTTTTGTCGGGATTCATCACCCTTGTTGCCCCCACAACGCTTCTTCGCGCCCAACAGCCCGATTGGGCAAAAGTACATACCGTCACGATGTCTGCCATCGAATCGCTCTACAACCTGAATTTCGAGGAAGCGGAAGCCCGTGCTGGCGAGGTTATCAAACTTGCACCCCAAGACCCGCGTGGGTACTTCTTTCGCACGATAACCTACTATTATCGTTTTCTCTATTCTCGTGTTTCCCGTTTACCCAAAAACGAGCAGGATACAGAGCAGCAAAAGTTTTTGGGCTATGCACAGCAAACTATTTCCATCTGTGAAAAATTTATTCAGCAAAATCCCAATGATAGCAAATCGCTGTTTTATATTGGGGGTTTGCACGGCTATCGAGGAATAACGCTGGGTTTTAATGCCACAAAAACAAGTGACTATTTGACCGCAGCGCGAGATGCACAAAAAGGCGTAGATTACTTGAAGCGCTCTCTGGAAATAGACCCTTCAAATGCTGATGCACAGATGGGTTTGGGGCTGTTCAACTACATCGTTTCGCAAGTCCCCTCTTTTGCGCAAAGCGTCATCAAACTTGCCGGAATGACGGGCAATCGTGTCGAAGGCTTGAAACAACTGGAAAATGCTGCCGCAAACGGCACGTATGCTCGTGCGGAGGCGAAATCATGGCTCGCACAAATTTACAGTCGGGGAGTGCTTTTTACGGGGGGCGAAGCGATGTTTGACCGCGCAGAGCAGCATTACACCTCGTTTTTAAGCACATATCCGGGGAATACACTGATTCGCTTTTTCTATGCAGGAATGCTTTATGATGATTTGCGCCGTCCACAAGATGCTATCAAACAATACAGCGCGGCTTCTGATGACAAAGGACGCAAAGTTGAGTTTTTAGCGGCTGCATCGGGAAATAATCAAGCACGTATTCTCATGGCTCAAGGCAATTTTAGCGGCGCAATCGCGGTGTTACAACAAGCACTTGCTTTGCGGTCAGATTTACAGTTTCTTCACTTCAATTTCGGTATCTGCCAAGAATTTCTCGGCA
>JAAFHM010000229.1 GCA_013298375.1 Ignavibacteria bacterium
ACTAGATACCAATCTTTATCGTATTGATTCCTTGCATGTACCGCACCGACTATGTTTCTGCCATTACAGAAGATGATGATACTCTTTTCGACCTTAAGCGAAGTCTTTCCAAGCCCAAGCCCCGTCAGCCTGTCCAGATACTTCGCCTACTTAAAACCGGGCAAGCCAACGCGCTTCCTACCGTGGCAACCCTTGTGGGTTTGAGTCTGAACCATGCGTCGGTATTGTGTTGTGGAGACGCTCTATTTATTTGGCTAGCATCCCAAGTCCAGTTACACAAAATTTGGGATATACTCCTTGAAAACTTTCAAAGAACTTTCGCGCTTGCCAGCAGAGTAAATGTGTACGGCACTGAAATTGTCATGATTTACCATCTCACAGCACTACTTTTCTGCAACTTTCTTGTAACTTTGCCGTAAAACACTGCTTCAAAACTCCCTCACCTTTCTCCCTACTCCTCCATGAGACCTCGCTTCTCCACCAATCGCTTCGCAAGCTGCGCGATTCTTGCTTGTTTGTTTATATTCACCACATACCGCACCAATGCTCAAACCGAAACCATTATCGTTTCGGCGAGTGTTGTTGACAGCGCGACACGCTCTCCCGTCACAGGCGCACGGGTACAGCTTTTGCGGGCAGATAGCAGTCTCATCGCTGGTACTGTTGCTGACCGCAATGGCGTATTTTTTCTCAAAGGCGTTCCGGCGGGACAATTTCTGCTTTCGTTGCAATCCGTCGGATTTGCTACCAAAATCAGCAAAATAACCGTTCCCGCGGCGATTATGGGCAAAATGGATACGCTCCGCTTACCGCCCTTTCGCTTATCGTCCAGCGCCGTCAAAACGGGCGAAGTAGAGGTGGCAACAACAGCACTCCGCGCCGAAGTACGCGGCGACACCACCGAATACAACGCCAAAGCCTTTAAGACCGACCGAAACGCCGTTGCCGAAGATATTATCCGCAAAATGCCCGGAGTCGAGGTGGATGCAAGCGGCACGGTCAAGGCACAAGGCGAAAATGTGCGGCGTGTGCTGGTGGACGGAAAACCCTTTTTCGGTGATGACCCTTCGGCAGCATTGAAAAATCTTCCTTCGGAAATGATTGATAAAGTGCAGGTGCTTGACCAAATGAGCGACCAAGCAGCATTCACGCGCTTTGATGATGGCGACCGCACCAAAACACTGAATATCATCACCAACCCCAATAGGCGCATTGGACAATTTGGAAAAATTTATGCAGGCTACGGCTCAAACACGGATGCCTTCACAAGCCGCTATACGGCTGGCGGGAATATCAATTTCTTTAACGGCGACCGTAAAATCTCCATTCTGGGGCTGTCGAATAACATCAACCAACAAAACTTCGGTATTCAAGATATTTTGGGACTGCTTGGCGGCGGCGGTGGGAATATGGCTCGTATGATGAGCAATCCCAGCGCAGCAGCAGCTATGCGGGGCGGCGGCAATGCTGCCGTTATGCGCATGGGTCAAGGCGGTATGGGTGGTAGCGGAAATCCCGGTGATTTCCTTGTTCCGCAAAGCGACGGTATCACTTCGGCGCATGGTCTGGGCGTGAATTATACCGATATGTGGGGCAAAGACGTGAGTGTGACGGGCAGCTACTTTGTAAATTTGACCAATAACGATGCGCAACAAACGTTGCAACGCCAATTCTTTCTTGCCGACGGCATTCCGCCGCAGACCAGCACACAAGGTTCGGTGAGCAATACCCAAAATATGAATCACCGCGTCAATCTTCGTATCGAAGCAACCTTGGATTCATCAAATTCCCTCATTTTCACGCCTCGCGTAACGTTTCAAACCAACAATCGCACCTCCACAAGTGACCGTGCAACCTTTGTTGTTGCATCGTCGGGCAACTCACGCACACTGAACACAACGCGCTCCGATGGGGCTTCTGATAATCTCGGCTATTCCTTGGGCGGCGACCTGCTTTGGCGGCATAAATTCCCTGTGGAAGGTCGTACACTTTCGATCAATATTTCTCCAAGCTACAATCGAAATCAGGGTAATCAAATCAACAACGCGCTCAACGGCTTCGCGGCTGCCAATCAAGCATCGGGGCTTCTTTTCGATACGGTTCGCCAAGAAACGCCGATTTTTGGCAATTCTCTGGGATTGGGCGGAAATGTCTCCTTCACAGAACAAATTCACGATAAAGGCAGCCTGCAAGCGTCCTATAACGCGAATTGGTCACGCTCCGAGTCCGATAGAAAAGTTTTTGATTTTAGCCGCACCTCAGGCGATTATACCCAGCAAAACACCTTGCTTTCCAACGTTTTCACAAGTTCCTACATCACGCATCGTCCGGGCTTGACTTACCGCTATGCCTTTGCGACGGGGGCGAATTTTTCGGTGGGTGTGGATTATCAAGCAGCGTTTTTGAACGTTGCACAGCAGTTTCCAAGCCAGTTCACTGCTGCAAACCAGTTCACCAACGTCCTGCCGTCGGCAAGTTTTACGATGCGTTTTGGCAAAACGGGAAATTTGCGCCTCAACTATCGCACGTTTACGAGTGCGCCCAGCATTCGTCAGCTTCAGAACGTCCTCGACTTCTCCGACCCGCTTCGGCTCTATCTCGGCAATCCGAATTTGAATCAAGAATATACCCATAGCATTTTTGCAAATTACGGCGTATTCGATATGGCAACGGCAAATTCGATGTTCTTTTTTGTCGGTGTGAATTTCACGGATAGCAAAATTGTCAATGCAACGACGATTGCGCCTCGTGATACCGTGATTCTACCGGAAGTGCGCTTGGTATCGGGCGGGCAGTTCACACGCCCCGTCAATGTGAGCGGATTTTGGAGCGGTCGTGCGTTTGGTTCCTACGGATTTCCGCTTGAACTTTGGCAGGGCGCAAAGCTAAACGTCAATCTTGGTGCGGGCTTGACGTATTCGCGGGATATTAGCTTTATCAATACTCTTCAAAACAATGTTGACAATTACGGTGTTACGCCTTCGCTCACCTTGAGCAGCAATATCAGCGAAAATCTTGATTTTACCGTGTCGGGTCGCAGCGCCATTACGATTGCCCGCAACTCCCTTCAATCCTCGCTGGACAACACCTTTTTGGTGCATAATCTGTATGCAAAACTGAATTGGGTCTTTTGGGAAGGATTTTTACTATCGGGCGATTTCACCTACATCTCTAATAACGGCTTATCAAGCGGCTTCAATCAAGCAATCCCCCTTCTGTCGCTCGGCATAGGAAAGCGTTTTTTGGATGATAAACTGGAAGTAAAACTTTCCGCCTTCGATGCACTCAATCAAAACACTGCCATTGCCCGCACCGTGAGCAGTAGCTACATCGAAGATTCGCAAACGGTGGTTTTGCGGCGCTATGCACTTTTAACCGTGACGTATAATTTACGGGCGTTTTGATGAAATGCACTGGAAGCGATTGCGGCGCACAGGATAACTACGGAGTATGTTTCCACCGTCTGTGTTGCCATGCCCATAAATCGGGGCGTTGGCGAATCGCCTCTTCGAGGGATTGAACATGGCGGCGGGTGAGTTCAAGAATACCATCTTTATCCGGCGACAAGTCTTCATGCGGAATACGGTGAAATTCTGCCGTGTAGCGTCCGTCTGCGCCGCGCACGGCAAATGCTGTAAACATGGCAGCATTGCGCTTGAGTGCAAGTGCGGCAGGAGCTTCGTATGTGGCGGCGGGGATTCCGAAAAATGGCACAAACACGTCGCGGTCGGCAGTGGCGGCTTGGTCAGCAAGCAGGGCAATCGCTTCGGCTTGGCGAAGACGCTCTAAAATAGTACGAGCGGCTTTATCCATTTGAATCATGCGATTGCCTGTCCGCGAGCGATACCAGTGCAAATATTGTTCGGCATACTGATTCGATTGCGGCGCAACGATGACCGACGTTGGGATATTAGTATAAAGCGGGAAGGTGAATGCCAGGAGTTCCCAATTACCAAAGTGACCAGAAATGAGTAACACACCGCGTCCGTTGCGTACTTCTTCTTCGATGGCTTCGGTGCCGTGCATATCAATCATGGCGCGGGCTTCGCTTGGAGTAATATGCGGAAAAGTCAGGAGTTCGACAAGCGTTGTGCCGAGACTGCGATAGGAAGCGTGGGCAATCATGCGCAAGGAGGCATCATCTCTATCAGGAAAAGCGCGGCGCAGATTCTCTAGCGTAATACGACGGCGCGAAGCACTCAAAAACCGCAGAATTTCTCCGGCGTATCTGCCCAGACGTGCGCGTCCTTCGGGTGAAAGCCGATACGCCATCAGACCTAAAGCACGCAAAAGAGCGGTAATTACACGTTGAATGGGTGATTTCACAAATGCCAATGAGAGTTTGGGAATGTGGAAATACTATGCAATTTTTTTTACCTATCAAAACGGCGAAATCACTTCTATCAAGCCACGCCCATGTTTGCGATAGACTGCAAAATCGCTATCCGTTGTACAAACAACTGCGCTTTCGTGCAATTCTGTCATCACAACCAAACACGCATCGGCAAAACTCATTGGGACGGAATCATACTTTTTGAGTAGTTGCCGCAAACGGTTTTTCTGACTTGCTGCGTCAAATGCCAGAACAATTAAATCTTCTTCCACCATCTGCATCAGTGCATCAATCGCTTTTCCGCCGATACGCTTGCGTAGCAAAAAGATAGTCTCTGCTATCACAGCTTCACACGTGTACAATGTCGGCGGGATATTTTGAAGAACTTCCACTGCCCAATCTGTATGAGTGTCCGAGCGGTCAAAATACGCATAAAGCAACCCAGTGTCTGCGATATAGCACTGCGCCGAAGGTACAATCATTGCCCAAAACCTTCCAACGATTGACGCACAGTACTGGATGTGGTTGCTACACCAGAAGCAAAATTGCCTCGTAAGTGTTTTGCTTTGTCATCAAATGACACCGACGGCTTTTTACCGCTTTTACCAGTTGCTTGCTGTTTTGTGTTTACCACAACACGTGGTTTCGTTGCTGTTGCCATGCGTTTCCTTTCAAATAGATTGCGAAAAAACGACTTGCAAAATTCCATTCTCTGCGTTGACCTGACTATACTTGCTATCCCAAAAACTTATTCCGCTCTTTTTTCAATTCACGGAGAAGATATTGGAGACGCTTGCTCGAAATGCGCTTCTCGGCAAGCGGGAGATAACGCTCGGTTGTGTTGTTGATGTAGGTAATCGGATTACGCTTGAGGTTAAATTCCAAACAGCGGAAATTATCTAACCGCGCCGTCAAACGAATAAGCAAGCAGTCCTCGCTGGCATTGTGCAGCTTTTCCACGTGTGCCAAGTCAATTTCGTCGGGTTTTTGACGCTGTTCGTTGAGGTCTTTGGTGAGGGTTTCGACGATGTAGGCAACGTATTGACCAAAATTGTATTCCAGCACTTCTTTCGTCACCGTCGTGGAATCTTCCAAAACATCGTGGAGCAGGGCGGCGGAAAGGATGTCAACATCGTAACATTCTAATTCATCAATCAAAATTTTGCATACTCGCGTCGAGTGGTAAAAAAACGGCGTACCGTCATTCCGAATAATCGGCTCGTGGACACTTTCCGCCAATTCGTAGGCGCTAATAATTTTATGAATATCCAGCACATCAACATAGTCCTTCAAACGCTCCTCTAATTCATCTTTGGAAAGATAGGTGCGGTTATACGGCGTAGCGTTTGGTTCAAGATTAAAGTAGCGTTGCGTCATAGCAAAGGGCGATTACAGATGAAAAATCTGGGGAGGTCGTGTTCCGTTTGAATGTTGAGTTTTTAAGTTGGAAATGGAAGCTCTGTTGAGCGTAATTTCGGATTATATCGCCAGCGCTTCCATCACGCAAAGATACGTTCTTTCCAATCGTTACACAAGCATTTAGACACCCTTTGCCAAGGGCAACGTAAAGGTAAATGTTGTACCAACACCCTCGGTGCTTTTTACCCAAATTGTGCCACCATTTTTTTCGACAAGCTCTTTGCAAAGAATCAATCCCAAGCCTGTTCCCGTCTCATCTTCTGTGCCTTTGGTGGTATGGACAACATCAATACGAAACAGTTTATTGGCATCGTCTTTGCTCATACCCACGCCTGTATCGCTCACGGAAACTTCCACCAACTTGGGTTTTTTCAGACTTTGCGCCGCAGTGATCGTCACCGAGCCGCCCGTCGGCGTGAATTTGAGTGCATTCGATACCAGATTCTGCACCACTGAGCGAACCATGTTTTCATCGGCATAGACGGCAATATCGCCCGAAACCTTATCATTAAGCGCAATGCCCTTGCCGGCGGCATTCTCACGAAGCAACACCTCCACTGGCGCGGTAATTTCCTGCAATGCCAAAACCGTAGGAACAAATTTCATGCGTCCAGTATGTGCTTGCGCCCATTTGAGCAAATTTTCCATGAAATCAAACACGTTATTGGCTTGCGAGTTCAGCGCTTCGGCAAGTTCTTTAATTTCGCCGCGCTCAAGGTCTTCCGAGCCTTCGGCAAGAAGGCGGGAAATGCCCAAAAGCGAAGAAAATGGACTGCGAAGGTCGTGCGAGACGATAGAGAAAAATTTATCTTTGCTACGGTTAAGGTCTTCCAGTTCCTTCTGTTTGTGCATCATTTCGCCATTGAGTTGCAGCAGCATATCGGATTGGCGCTCCAAAGCGGCTTTCTGCTCTGAAATGAGCGTCGTATAATGCTGCATATTAGCTTGTGTCGCTTTGCGGTCGCTAATATTTTCCAGCATCCGAATCACAAATGTCGGCTTTCCACTGCCGTCGCGGACGAGAGAAGCCGTTACATTTGTCCAGATCGGCGAACCATTTTTCTGGACGTGTTGCAATTCCAGTGTGTAGGAATCAACCGAGCCGGAAAGCAGTTCGTAGAAAAGTTCTGCGCTACGGTCACGGTCTTCGGGACGGATAAATTCCAGAAAATTACGGTTGTGCATTTCCTCTTTGCTATACCCCAAAAGGCGCTCTAATTGGTCGTTGCAGGTGAGATGCTGTCCTTGGGGGTTCAAAATGGAGATAGCAAGCGGCGCACGGTCGAAAATCGTGCGGAAACGCGCCTCGCTACCGCGCAATGCCTGTTCTGCAAATTTTCGCTCAAAGGCGTGAACAAGTGTTTCTGCCGTCAGACGCAACATCCGCACTTCCTCTTTGCTCCAAACGCGCTCTTCTTTGACAGCACTCAAACCGATAAGTCCGATAACACGACCTTCGATATGCAGAGGCACAACAAGCAAGGATTGTGTACCGGAAGCCCGCAAACTCTCTCGCAAGGTTGCCGCTTCATCCGGCAGACTGTCCAAACGTGCTATTTGCAGCGACCGAAGCTGCTCCAAGCGGTCAAATGCCCATCGCAAGCCCGAAGGCGCTATTTCGCGGATTTGAATGACGGATATGCCCGGAGCAGACCAGCTATACGCATCACGCATAACATCTGTTCCAATGCTGTTGCCTAGAGATTTGTCCAAACCTGATTGCGGGGTAAGAAAAATATAGCATCGGTCAGCTTTCGTGA
>JAAFHM010000410.1 GCA_013298375.1 Ignavibacteria bacterium
GCTGTCGGCTTGGCAGCCCTGTTTAACAATCCTTCAGGTATCTGTTACGATGGCGTGGGGACTCTGTTTGTGGCAGACCGTGGAAATCACTGCATTCGCCGTCTCGTTATCGCTACGGGGCTTGTAACGACGTTGGCTGGCAGCACCATGTCAATGTCCGGTTTTATGGACGCTACCGGTACAATGGCACGGTTTAACGCCCCTTCGGGCGTGTGCTTTGATGGTGGTAATCTTTATGTGGCGGACTTTACGAATCAGCGCATACGCCGCATCAACATTGCCACTGGGTTTGTTGCAACGCTGGCGGGGCAGATGCTGGCTGGCTTCGCTGACGGCATAGGTACAGTAGCGCAGTTTTCTAGTCCCGCCGGTATCTGTACCGATGGTGCAGGTAATCTTTTTGTAACGGACTTTGGTGGTAACCGCATCCGCCGCATCGTTATCGCTACTGCCAACGTAACTACACTTGCTGGCAACATGGGAGGCTTCGCTGACGGCACTGGCGCGGCAGCTCAATTTCAAAGCCCTTCCGGCGTGTGTATGGACGGTGCAGGCGCTCTTGCTATCGCTGATATGAATAATAACCGCATTCGCCGTATTGATATTGCCACTGGAGTCGTAACTACGCTTGCTGGTAATATGGTAGGTTTCGCTGATGGCACAGGCGCGGCGGCGCAGTTTGCGAGTCCTTTTGGCATTTGCAGCATTAGTGCGGGTAATTTCTTTGTGGCAGACCGCACGAATAATCGCATCCGCCGAATAGCTCCATCATCATTATCGCTGGGCATCACGTCTTTTACACCGACTTCCGGCAGCCCCGGTACTACTGTCATTATCACGGGCAGCGGCTTTACAGGTGCTACGACAGTGAGTTTTAGCGGTGTTCCGGCAGCGAGTTTCACCGTGAACAGCGATACACAAATCACCGCCGTTGTCGGCAGTGGATCTCTCGTCTCAGGCGGGCAGCAACTCGTCATCGTTTCCTCGCCTACGGGATTAAGTACCTTGAGCGGCTTTTTTGTTGGAACTTCGGGCGCTGGCGCGAGTGGTAGTGCGGCTTCTGGCGTTTCCATCCCACAATCTGCTGTGCTGGGGAGCTTTTCAACCAGCAATCTCAGTTTTGGTGTGCCTATTACCCTGAGCGGCTCAGGATTTACGGGTGCAACGGGTCTACTCATTGGCGGCGTACCTGTTACGAACTTTGTCGTCGTCAACGATGGAATCATCACTGCCACTGTCGGCGGTGTGCCGATAAACGACCGTGTTATGCTGACGGGCAGCGCGAGTGCAAGTGCCGATATGAGCGGGCTGGGACTCCACTATAACCGCCTTCCACCGCCGCGTATCATCGTCGCTTCTCCAGCGAGTTTTCAAGCCACGGGAGAGGAGATTCCGCTTGCGTTTTCGGGTGCGGACTTCCTTACCGGAGCGCGTGTGCAAGTCAGTGATGGCAGAGTGGGTCTGAGTGCGGGTGTGAGAAGCGTGACGGCATCAGCATTGGAGACCAACTTTCCGGGCGCTTTGCAGTCCATCGGCACAAAAACCGTTACCATCATGAACCCCGACGGACAAACAACTTCGACCACGCTCACCGTCACACTCGGCGCAGCACCACAGCTACGGGCGGAATCGCTCACACGCTCCAGCACAGCATCCGGCTCTGCCTTTAGTGTGCGGCTTGTGGGAGCGGGCATCTTCCGCACCGCAACGGCGTGGTTGAATGATGCTCCGGCGCGAGTCACCGTGCCGTCTTCGACCGAAGCGATTGTGGAAATTCCTGCTTCTTTGAACGACGTAGGCGGCATCACGCTGGCACTCCGCATCACCAACACCGACGGACAAAGCACCAATGCTTCTGTGCGCATCAACCGTCGCCCGCCACCGACGATTCTGGGAGTAGCGCTGCACAGTGGCGGAATATTGCGGGTACGAGGCGAATATTTTATGGTTGGTCTGAGAGCGGAGTTGGGTGTATCAAATTTGACTATCCGTTCACAGGAAGGCGATACAGCACTCACAGCACAGATTCCACCAACATTCCGCCTTGTGCCAAATAGCCCAACTATTGCATTTTTGGTAGAGAATCCCGATAGGCGGGCGCATGGAGTTGTCCTTCCGCGTTCGATGTTTGAAAGCAATGTATCATTCCAAACGGCTTTGGGCACAGAGCAGTATGAGCGGGTATGGGAAAATACGACTCCGGCGTTAGAGATTACCGAAGTAATTGCTGGAAAGCAGATACAGAGCGGCTTGCAGGAACTTCACATTTATCCAAACCCGATGGAAGGGGAATTGCGCATTGGCGGCATGGGTGTTCGGATAGTGCGCGTGTACGATATGTGCGGCGGCGTAGTGCTGGAAGATAGTACAGCGACTGGTGTGGTGAATGTGTCAGCACTTGGCACGGGAGCATACATGGTTGTCGTGGAGGCTGATGGTGGACGTGTTCTGCGGCAACGTGTGGTGAAGCGTTAGGCGTTGATATATACCTTCAAATGATGAGAAAAAAGCCATTCAGAAGTTTTTTGCTGCTGAATAGCATTTTCTTTGCTGGGGCTTTAGATGAATTATAGATTCAACATCAGGCAATATCGTGATTCTCAATGAACTCAACGGCAGAATGTTTAGCTTGAGGCAGCGATGATAGTGCGGGAAGAAAACTTTGACTGCCTTGCAACAAGCCTTCAATGTGTCACTGAACATTGAGGGCTTTTTTATGCGTAAGCGGGAAAAATCTTGGAAAAGCTTGTGGTGTGGCGTAAATTCAGCGACCGTTTACCGTCAAACACATAGCCAATTTTTGCACAAATGTTACCAATGCCCCGACAATACTATTGCCGTCGCCCATTCGCTCTTGGCTTTTGGGGATGGTTTCTTGTGATGTTCTCTCTCATGGCACTAAGGCAATCGGTCATCGCCCAAATACCGCAACAATCTGTCGTATTTGATCTCCGTTCGGAAATTGACCACCAAGAACTGCACGCAGGAGTACAGTTCTACGAGGATGCCGATAAAACCTTGCGTTTGGGCGATGTTTCCTCGCCGAATTTTGAAGGGAAATGGAAAACGTTTCAGCGAAATTCTGCGCTGTCGTTTGGCTTTACGCGGTCTGCATATTGGTTGCGATTTACCCTGCGCAATACCACGCATCCGAACTATAATAACTGGCTCTTTGAGACCAATTTCCCACCACTCGACACGCTCGACATTTACATCGTGCAGCCCAACGGCACCGTGCGCCGCTTTCTGACAGGCGATTACATCCCCTTCCGCACAAGAGAAATTCGCACACGCACCTTTCTTGTTCCGCTTGATTTACCTGATTCTCTGCCCAGAACGGTGTATGTGCGCGTCCGCACGACAAGTTCGATGGTCATTCCATTTGCTATTCTCACCCGCGAGGCAACTATTGATAGAAACATCAGGTCATTGCTAATTTTCGGCTTTATTTTTGGCATAACCATCGTTCTTTTGCTCTACAATCTCGTTCCATTCTTGATTTCAAGGGATCGGATTTATTTCTGGTATTTCGTCTATGTTTGCGGCGCGTTGCTGTTTATTTTTACCTATAACGGCTTATCTGCGGAGTATCTCTTTCCCGAAAGTGGCTTTTGGCTTCAGTATCTTACCCTCCTGTCAATCGGAACGCTTGAAATTGGGTTTATCGTATTTTTACAGCATTATCTGGGGACAAAAAGTATTGCTCCGCGCCTTCATTTCGTGATGAATATCGTCGTTATCTGCATTGCAATTCCGACGATTTTCGCTTTATTTTCCGATTATTTAACCATGAACCGCATTCAAGCCTCCTTCACTATTCCCATTTCCGTTCTTCTTCTTACTGCGATTATCTATGTTCAGAAACGACAGAAACGGAGCAGATTTTATTACCTCTATGCAAATTTAGGTGTTTTTTTTAACACTCTTTCGGTAACATTGACCACGTCTGCTGCGTTGGGTTTTATGCCAAGCACGCAGATTATTCGAGATAGCACACAAATAAACATTTTTTTAGACGGTCTGGTGTTTGCACTAGCTTTAACCCAGCGCATACAGACTTTGCGTAAGGAGCGTGCTGAAGCGCAAGAAGAGACGTTGAGGCTGCAACGCGACCAAAACATCATTCTCCAGCGTGCCGTTGATGAGCGCACGGCGGAATTGCAACAGCGCCAAATGATGCTTGAGGTACAAGCTGCCGAAATTCAACTTATCAATACGCAGCTTCAAGAGCAAAACGAAACATTGAAAGACCTCAATTCGGAAAAGAATGAGCTTATGGGAATTGTGGCGCATGACCTGAAGAACCCTATCGGCGCGGTGCGCAGCCTTGCCGAACTCATGCATGAAGGGTACGTACCGCCTGGAGAAATTTCCGCCATCTCTGGCAAAATCGTTACAACATCAGACCGAATGCTGGATTTGGTAACAAACCTTCTGGACATCAACCGCTTAGAATCAGGCGCAGCGCAGTTTATGATTGTGCAAATAGACGTTGCGCCGATGGTAGAGACGCTTGTCGAAAGCTACCAATCGCAAGCAGCCG
>JAAFHM010000009.1:0-15201 GCA_013298375.1 Ignavibacteria bacterium
AAAGAAAATTTTGGGATTGCGATTGTTGTTTGTGAGCAATTGTACAAAAACACTGCCTTGGAAGTATTTCAAAAAAACGTCAACTGCTCGGTTTTACGGTCTTGATATGCATAATTGGTAATAAAAAGTTCCTGCCCTTTTGCCGCAGAACCCTGTTTGTAGTTATTCATGCCGTATTGCAATTCCCATTCGTAGCGATTTGCAAAGGCAAAATTACGACGAATTGCGGGAGAATCATCGTAGGTAATGAGCCACTGATGAGAATTATTGCGCAAAGCTGTAGCAAATTCATCGTGGTTAAAGGCAGTGTGCAAAATACCGTCTTTTCCATAGAGCCGCGATTTTGTTGCCGTCAAATACGGCGGGTCGAGAAACATAAAAACCGCATCACCGCTTGCATTGATGACTTCACGATAATCAAGATTCGTGATGCGCACTCCCGCTAAAAGCGGAGAAAGAGGTGCAAGACGCTCAATCGAAGAATCCGTAAAACGGCTTTCAAACGCTTTTTGCGAATATCCACCCGAATCTACGGTGCCGGAAAATGTAATCCGATTCAAAACAAAAAAGCGTACAGCCCGCTCTAAAACAGAAAAGTGTGTCGTATCCTGCCCGGAAAATTCCAAAAAGAGCTGTCTGCCATCGTGATAGTCACGTTTAATACGCCAAATTTCGCTAACAAGGCGCTCAGAATCTTGTTTTGCCGCCTGCCAAAACGCATAAACGTCTGTATTCAAATCATTGATCCAAAATTTCTGTTCGATGCCTTCAGAAGCGCAATACTGCTGCCGCAGCCAAAGGAATACGGATGCACCGCCGACAAAAGGCTCTCGGTATTCCTTGAAATTATGCGGTATATGGTCTGCGATATGGCGAATCGCACGAGACTTGCCGCCCGGATAGCGCAATGGACTTTTTACTTCACGCATGATTTTCCCCAATGCTAATTTGAAGACCATTTCCTTGTGCTTCGGCGTTAAGTTTTTGCAAGAGTTCGATTTTCTTGGAAAGACCTTTATGCTCTGGGATGCTCACAAATGCTTGAATCTCGGCATTTGAGCAGGGTAAATTTAGTGTTCCTCGCAGTTGTTGTGCCGTACATTTTAGGCGTGTTTGAAAAGGAGTTGGTGCATCATTTAAGCGCAATTCATCAATATTGGAAAATAAAATTAACTTGAATAGTCCATCTCGAATGTCAGAAAGCGAAGGAAGAAAACCACGTGTAGAGTTTTTTGATTCTTGAATAATGAGTGCCTTGTTTTCATAGAAAACTTCATCGGCAGTTAGGTAGTACACTCCACCTAAGTAATTTTCCAATGCAAAGGTAGCTTTCTCGCCGTCGCTGAGGAGTTCTAACGCATGATGTGTGTGTAGCTCTCGATTACTGGCACTTTGTGAGCCTTTGAGCGATAAGGCTTTGAATTGCTCGAAGTCTGCGGAAATGTTTGTAAGGTAGGTGTAGAGCGCTTCTTGGTTGTGAATAGTGACACCAACTTTCTGAGAAATGGCTTGATACCCCTCCAATGCTTTGCGGAAAGTATTGGCAAATTGGGTTTCAAAAAGATGTTTATTCCAATGAAGAGCGCTTTGTTTGTAAGCAAAAATATCTCGAATTTGATTGTTGATAACTTCAGCGTTAAAGCGCTGTTTCGTCAATTTTTGCCGATGCTTTTGTGATGCACTTGCATTTTTTTCAGCAGTTTCATAATACCCCAACACAATATAGACATTCAGTAAATTCATCCACGAAATCGTTGAAAACTGAATCTTGTCTAAATCACCGTCTTGCCCCTCGTCTTTAATAACAGGAATAACCGTGATGCTTTTCGAGCAGTTAAACGTGTTGTAAATGCGTTCAAAAGGATAGCTCCGTGTACGCTTGGGAGACACCCACTTGGAAAAACCAATTTGTGTGGTACTATGTGTGAGAACACCATAGCTAGATGCTTCGTTTATATCGAATCCATCCAAGCTATATTCACGCAACGGCTCGGTAAGATGCGCTTCGTAGCGAACATTTTTGATAAAACCTGTGAGGTGCATATACGCTTTGATTATTGTTGAATAATTTCTGTCTGCTTAGAACCCGCTTCACAGCGGCGTTTGATGACCATCAAGATATTCGATTGTATGTCTTGCATAATCGCTCCCGTCCACAAACCCGCATACAGATTGAAGTTTGTGCTAAGGCGCTGCTCACTCCAAAGGTGTAGAATTACGTCATCACCTTGCTGTTCCAAGCGGTATGTGCCTTGAAGAATATCGAAATACTTCCCACCAATGGTAACGTGTTCATCAAATGTTGTGGGCGGAATAGCTTCGGTATTGGCTTTGATGGAAAAGCTGATGAGTTCTTGGTCGCGCCAATCGGTAATGGTTTCCGTAAAAACGACACCGCGCTCAAAACTCGCATGGCGCACTCCGCCTATGCCTTCGTGTGAAAGTGTTGCTTCAATCGGCTTGGGGAAGCCGATACGATGAAAGAAACTCGTGGTCTGCTCTTGCGGTTGAATCGCCGGAACGCGAATGATATTGCGCCAGACAACCTCTTTCGGTGCATGGATCCGTATTTCAGATTGTACTGTTTTTACGGAGCGATTATCCCCCAAAAGCCCGTTTTCAAGCGGTACGGAGACAAACGGAATTATTACCAATGATGCTAACACCAATGATTGCTGCTGCGCAGAAGCCGCCTTCTTCAAACCCGCAAGAATCCTTGCACACAGACCGCCCACGCTTCCAAGCACCGCCACGACGGGAAAAATGAATGCTACACAAATCAAGCCTTCAAGATTGGTTAGCATAGCTCCAATCAAGAAAAGAAAAGCCGCAAGCCATGGCATCACGAGCGCATACCACCATTTTATGCGCAATTTTTCCGGTGAAAACCACACCGTCAGAAAACCAATGGCAATCGGAACAATAAAGATAAAGCCAATCGTCATCAGTTCTGCTTCCATAGCTACCCGCATAAGCAAGCCGTAGAGTGCTCCTAAGGAGATAGCTAGTAGAGAACTTGCCCACGGATGAGTGCGAAGAAATTCGATTATTTTGTGAATAATATCCATGAGGTTGCGAGTAGAAAATGATGATATAGAGCGATTTACAAGTGGACGGATTTCGGCGACAGACCAAAGCGTTTCTTAAACGCAGTACTGAAGTGCTGTGGCGAGGAATATCCGAGTTCATAGGCGATTTCGCTCACCGATTTCTCGCGCTCCAAAAGCAGCATTTGTGCGCGTTCCAGCCGATGCTCTGCGACAAATCCAAAAACGGTTGTACCAAAAACTTCCTTAAATTCTCGCTTGAGCTTGTATTCGTTTAGTCCCACAACCCGCGCCAATTCAGGCAGCGATGGTGGCTCTTCGATATGATGCCGCAAATAATCTTGTGCAAAATGTAGGCGCTCTTTGTCGCTCCGTGAAACCCGTCCAGCAAGTGTTTTTGAGCCTTGCAGGGTGCTTCCACAGAGCATTTTCTGATAATTAAATGCCTCGGCTTGTAGCACAATCAATTCTAAGCACTTCGAGTAGAGAAACATTTTTTTCAGCCCACCCGCAAAGTGGCAGTGTAGAATTTGCTGAATAACCGCGCTCATTTGCTGAGTGAGCGGCAGATGATGTTCCGAAAGGTGCATAGAGCGCCCTTCGTGGATGGTTTCAGCAAAGCGTTGGAGTGCGTCGTTGCCGTCGTGCGTGAGGCGAAGCCACGTTGGTTTGTCAATTTTGAATATGACCATCTCTGATTGGGGTGTGCCGCTCCATGTCTCGCCTTCGTAGCCCTGAGTGTACATAACGCTGTGCTGCCGTCCTGTCATGACGTGTGCTTTTTGCCAGCGCGTATTGGTGGCGGTTTGTTGCCCCGAAAGCAGAAAATCGGTATAAACCCCGTCAAAATCGTGATTCCAATGAATCATATTCCGTTCATTATCGCCTTCACACATCCAGTGTTGGCGAAAAATGCCAATGCCGTCGAACAACCATTGCTGGGAGGTAAATTCTGCCGAGGGAAACGAGATACTGACCGTCTGCTCCACGAGAATAGGCGGATTGGTAATATCGTCGGGATAGGTTTGTCGCTGGATAAGCTGACTATCGCTTGCGTTGCGGGTGATGGTATTCATTGTTTTGCTGCTCCGTCATTGTGCATTTTCTGTGCATTTTTCTTCTGCAAATTACGACTTTCGCAGGGAAACCATTGCATTTTTACACGCTTGCGGAAGGCAACTCGACGCAAAATGTTGCACCGTTGCCCAATTCGGTATCGCACCAAACACGCCCATTCATTGCTTCGACCATACGCTTCACAATCGAAAGACCAAGCCCCGTTGATTGTTCGCCACCAGTGGGACGGGCAGAGAGTCGTACAAATTTGCCAAAAAGTTTTGCCTTATCTTCTGCGCTCAAACCGGGTCCTTCGTCTTGAACCTCAACACAAACAGTGTTATTGCTCGTTTTGAGGCGAACATAAATATTTTTTTCTTGCGGTGAATATTTCACTGCATTCGAGATAAGGTTATCCAAGACTTCCGTCATCACGTTTGTATCGGCATACGCCATAATCTGCTCTTCAGACGAGGAAAAATACAGCGCAAGATTTTTCGCCTGCGCACGCTCTTCGTACTCGCTCACCATAGTGCGCGTTAGTGCAACAAGTTCAATATTTGCGGGATGAACATTAAAATTGCCGGATTCAATTGCGTTAATATCCAGTAAATTCGTGATGATGTTGGTCATGCGCTCGGCAGAAATTTCTATGGAGCCAAGCCGCTCCAACACGTCGTTTTTGCTCATTCGGTCATAATATTTCTGCACAAGCGAAATCGTCATGCGGATTGCAGCGAGAGGATTTTTGAGGTCGTGCGTAGCAATACCAAGAAACTCATTCTTCTCTTGATTGAGCGCCTGCAACTGGGCGTTACTTTCTTGCAATTCACTATTTGCTAATTCAATATCGGCGGCTTGTATTTCCAGAATATGCTGCTGACGCTGAATTTCACCATTTGCTTCGGTCAGATGGAGATTTTTTTCATTGAGTGCCGTATTAACAAGCTCGATTTCACGGGCTTGGTTGTCAAGAATGTCCATCTGGCGCACAATTTCAGCGTTTTGCTGCTCTATTTCTTCCGAATGCTCTTCAATCTGGCGTGTGCGCTCATGCACCATTTTTTCCAATATTTCAGCTCGTGCCTTCAATCGCCATGTACGCAAGCGCAGTATGAGTACGCCCAGAGCAAAAAAGGCAACCGCACAGAGCGCATAAAACCACCATGTTTGATAAAAATATGCTTCCACAATCACCGTTACCGCGTCCCCAGTCGTATTCCAAACGCCATCGTTATTGCTTGCAATGACGCGGAACGTATATTTTCCCGGTGGGAGATGGGAGAAATATGCAGAACGGCGCGTCCCGGCGCTAATCCACGTTTTATCTAGCCCTTCAAGCATAAAGCGAAATTCAACCCGCTCCGATGCCGTCAAGCAAATAGCCGTGTAGCGCAGTTCCAGACGCTCGGTTCCTGCGGGCAGCGTAATCGTCGTGTTTGTGGATATGAACGGCACAATTCCTGCTTCGGTAGCAGCACTTTCACAGTAAACAATGGGTGGAAGTCGGTTCGTGGCATATTTTCCGGGGTGAATAATTGCAACACCTTTCAGCGTCGGTATCCAAAAATCCCCTTCGCGAGTAATCGTCGCAAAACTGGGAACGGTGCAATTATTCGTTAATAACCCATTGCTGCGCGTAAAAACCTGTGATGCAAATTTTGTGCGGTCGGCGGCGCAACGAAAAAGGTCTTGTTTCGTAATACGCGCCACTCCTTCATCGCTCGTCACCCAAATCATCCCAGAAGCATCTTCCATGACGTGAAAAACATTTTCATCCGGCAAACCATCTTTCTGCGTAAAGGTTGTCGCAACACCATTTCGCCACAACACCAAGCCATCATTGCAGGGAATCCAGACTTCATCGCTCGTCGGCGATTGTATGACGCGAAAAGCATCACCGCTTGGCAAGTCAATATTTGGCTTCAGATGTGTGCGAGAGCCATCGGCGGGATTGATGACGACGACTCCTCCACCATTGGTACTCACCCATATTTTGCCGGAACGGTCTTGGATAATTCCCAAGATGCTATTGGAGGGCAGAGCGCCGTTTTTGACCGTCATTGACGTAAATACGTCATTTTTGAAGGTGCTCATACCGTTTACTGTTCCAATCCACAACGTTCCGTCGCGGGCGGCGCAAAGGCTGCGAATTTGGTCATCCACCAGCCCGTCGCGCATGGCGTACGCCGTGATGCGCCCCTCAGGGGAAATTTTATGCAGCGCTCCGTATGTGCCAATCCACACATTTCCTAAACTATCTTGAGCCAATGACCTTGCCAGTGCCGTAATCAAACCGTTTTGCGCGGTATAGGTTGTCGTTCTTGTCGGCGTGATGCGCTGCACTCCGCTAAAGGTGGCTATCCACATTGCGCCATCGCGGGCTTGGAGTGTGGCATAGACAATCGGATTCACAAGTCCCATGCGAGGCTCAACGCGGCTAAACATCCCGCGTTTCAAACGGTTCAGCCCTCCGTAATAGGTTCCAATCCACATATTTCCTTCGGTGTCTTCTGCGAGCGAGCGCACGGAATTATCGGACAAACCGTCCTCAGTGGAATAGCGGTATAATTGCGGGTTTGGTGAAGATTTTGTCCACAGCAGTACGCCATTATCCGCACCAATCCACAAGTTTCCATCGCGGTCTTCGATAAAATCATGCACCGGCATCAGATTTTGCAATGCCGAATCTCGAATCATTTGACCATTGACAAATCGGCAAATGCCGTTTCGTGTTCCCACCCAAATTGTTCCAGAGCGGTCTTCAAACAAACATTCCACAGCCTGACCCGGCAAGCCTTTCGATACATCAAAGACGCGCAAATCCTGAGGAGTCGAGCGCGAAGGGCGATAGTACAAGCCAACGCGCGTTCCCTGCCAAAATCCACCGCGTTTGTCGAGAAGAATTTCCTGCGACACTTCGGGCGTATCACGATTATACACATCATCACGCCGGATAGTGAAGGTTTTTCCCGACGCGTCGGGTGAAATTGCGTAAATACCCTTATTCGCCGTCAAATAAATCGTACCATAATCAGAGCTTGATTCTATGCGGTTTTCCGTCCAACCACGAATCATTTTATCGGTGAAACCAAACGCCGAATCAAGACGCAACATCGTACCATCTTTACGAAGGCAGACAATACCGCCTTCCTGTACACCGAACCAGAGATTTTCCTTGCGGTCTTCCCAAAATGTCGAAATTACATTCGACCGAAAAAGTGGTGTGTTGGTGCGACGCAATATCGTGAAGTTTTTTCCATCGAATCGTCCTACCCCATTAAACGTGCTGAACCACAAGTAACCATCACGTGTTTGGCGGAGTTCGAGAATAGAATTATTCGGCAAACCGCTTTCGGTCGTCCACGTATCCAAAGCGGTATATCGCAAAGGAGAATTGGTGTGCAGTTCGATATGACGCTCAACGCCAACTTTGTTTTGCTCCGGCTTGATTTGGGCAAAAAGTGAAGCAGCAAAAGCCGTAGCACAGCCAATAATCCATACAGCACCGACAAAGGCACGGTAAATACGTGGTCTGAGCCTATTGTTGGCAGAAGTGAACACCATGAAATATGCGTTAAAACAGGTGAAAGACGTAGAAGAGGCGCAACGGCGCGAGGGGGAATATAGCAAAAAGGCGGGATTATCGCACGTTTTTCATCGTGAGTACGCAAAATTCCGAAAATTCGGTATCTTGTGGAGATTTGATTTACAAAATTTAGTTCTTCAGTTTGAAGTCAGTGCCACACCACAAAAAAGCCTACCAAGCAGACGCTAATTGCGAATCATTTGCAAAAGCATTTTTTTTGTGGTACATTGCAGAATGCTTCACGTTCATCATCATACCGCATCGGCACTCATACGCTCTCTCGCGCTGATAATCATGCTACTGCTTCCAACAGTACGCATTGCAGCGGTATTACATACACACGAAGGCGAAAAAGCATCGCCTACTCATGAACACTCTCATTCACCGCTCACCGCAGAACACAACGACTGCCCGCTCTGCGACTTTCTTGCTTTTAGCCATAGTGAAGCAGCATCAATCCAAACCTTGATGTTTGGGGCAATGCTCCTATCGTCGTATATTCTTGCGTCACAGCCTCGCTGTACGTCTTTTGCTTCTTCATTACGCCTTGCAGACCGCGCCCCACCTGCTTTTCCAGCCTTCGCATAATTCACGCTCCTGTCGCCATAACGCTCCTTCGCGTTAGAACGGCTTATCCGATTCAATCCGCCCCAACCCAGCTTTCATGCGACATCTACAACACAGTCTCGCACTGTGCGTGTTTCTCGCGTTTTGTAGCCATTCATTGCTCCAAAGCCAGATTCTGCGCGGTATTGTGCGTGATGCTTCCACCAATAAACTACTTCCCGGCGCACGTGTTCTGCTCTTGGAAGCAAGACGTGGTGCGCTTTCTGGGGTGGACGGCTCGTTTAGGTTGCCATCGCCATTCGATAGGCAAACACTCCGAATATCGCTTCTTGGCTATCAAACTCTTGAAAAGCTCGTAGAATCTGGCTTGCAAGATACTATCACCCTTGATATTCGTCTCAAACCAAGCCCAATACGGCTTAGAACGGCACGTGTCGAAACCGAGCGCCCTGTATCCGAAAATATGCCAACACAAAATATTACCACTGTCTCAGGGCAAGAATTAGAGCGGCTTCGCGGGCAGACACTGGGAGAGGCATTGCAAAATGTGGCGGGAATTACGCTGCTGCAAACAGGCGCGTCAATCGCAAAGCCCGTCATTCGCGGCTTACATAGCCAGCGCATTATTGTCGTCAATGCAGGAGTAGCGCAGGAAGGGCAGCAATGGGGCGCGGAACACGCACCAGAAATTGACCCCTTTGCAGCGCAGCGCATTGAGCTAGTACGCGGTGCGGCGGGCGTGGAGTACGGTGCAGGGGCGATTGGCGGCGTTATTCGCGTGGAGCCGCGCCACATACCGCATGGAGACTGGTTCGGTGGCGAAGCACAAATGGCACTTTTTAGCAATAACTCACAAGGCGCATTGTCGCTGGCGTTGGAGGGTGGGCGTATTAAGCCATTGGTTATTGGGCATTCGCCATTGGGCATTGGTCATTCTCCAAACGATAGTTCCAATGCACCAATGACCAATCAACCAATGACCAATGACCTTCTCAACGGCTTCGGATGGCGCGTTCAGGGCAGCGCGAGGAAAGCGGGTGATTCTCGTGCGCCTAATTACGTCATCGGCAACACGGGTTTTCAGGAAATAAACGGTTCGGCGGCATTTGGCTACACAGGCGAGAAATTCAGCATTGAAGCCTATTACTCGCTGTTTACGACGGAACTCGGCATTTTTCGCGGTGCGCATATCGGTAATTTGACCGATTTACTTCGCGCCATCGAAGCTGGAAAGCCGCTTGCAGACTACGATTGGACGTATTCCATTCGCCCGCCCAAACAGCAAATTTCGCACGACTTGTGGTCGGTGAAAGCCAAATTTGATGCGGGCTTCGGGCAATTCGAGATGCAATACGGCTGGCAGCAAAACAACCGCGCCGAGTTCGACAGCCACAACTCCCGTATTCGCGGCGATTCTGGGTTGCTCCTCACTTCGCTGGAACGTCCAGCGATGACGCTGCAACTCACAACATATTCGCTTGATGCAAAATTCCGCCACAAACCGCTTGAAATAGCGTATGGCGATTCATCGTCCAGCGCACTTACAGGCGTAATCGGCGCAAGCGGCATGGCGCAGTGGAACGTGCAAGGCGGCAGAACCTTCCTTATTCCCAGCTTTCAAGCCGAATCTGCGGGATTGTATGCGATTGAAACGCTCACAATGCCTGATTTTACTGCCAATCTGGGGCTTCGCTACGATGTAAAGCATATAGCAGTGCGCGGCTCGTCAAGTAGAGATATATCCGACACAACGCAAGTATTTACGGGCTTTTCAGCCGCAGCAGGCATTGTGTGGAATCTTTCTAAACCCGAATATAATTCACTCCAAACCAGCTCAACACTTAACACTCAACACTCAACACTCAACACTTCTCTTGCATTAAATCTCGGCATGGCGTGGCGCGCGCCGCTTGTGAATGAGCAGTTTTCGCTGGGCGTACATCACGGAACGGCGCAATACGAAATTGGCAATAGTCGTCTTCAGCCGGAGCGCAGTTACAGTGCGGACTTGACGCTTTCTCACAGAGCAGAAATGCTGCGCTTTGAACTGAGTGCTTACGCCAATGCAATAGAAAATTTTATTTATCTCCGCCCCGACGCTGCAAACCCGACCGTTACTATTCGCGGGGCATTTCCGACGTTTTTTTACACACAAACCTTTGCGTTGTTGACGGGCGCAGATGCAAGTTTTGATGCGGTGTTGGTGCAATTTTCTCAGAATAATTCGTTGTGGAGAATTGGCGGAACGGCTTCGCTTGTGCGAGGAACGAATATCACGGACGCAGAGCCGCTTATTTTCATGCCCGCCGACAGAGTGCGCGTGTTCACGCGCTTTGAAGCACCGTCGCTCTTCGGCATGGAAAATGTTTTCGTAGAAGCCGCATCATTGCTAGTGCGGACGCAAGACCGTTTTCCGCAAAATGCGGATTATGCCTTACCGCCGCCGGGATATGTGCTGTTTGATGTTTCGCTGGGAAGCGCGGTAGAAGCACTCGGAGCGCGGTTTTCGTGGAGTATTGCGGCACGGAATCTTGCAAATACACCTTTTCGGGATTATCTTAGTAGGTACCGATATTTCACCGACGATGCGGGCAGAAACGTGATTCTGCGGCTTTCTGTCCCGTTTGGTGATGGGCGGTAAAGATTTTCATTGCACAATAATTTTCCTACAACATTCTCGAAAGTTTGATTCCATGAGCTTTTGCTACCGTTCCACTCTTGCAATACAGGTTTTTCTTGCAATGTCCTTGCTACAAACCTTGCCAATGCTTGTTTTTAGCCAACAAGTACCCAGCGCACAAACGCGACGCACAGAGTTGGAAGGGAATTTCCCGCCGCCCTCAAAGCCGCCTCAAATCAGAGCGCGTGAGGTGTTATCACCCGCAATTAGACTGGACGGCGTGTTGCAGGAAAAAGAATGGGCAGAAGCAGAAGCAACCACCAATTTTTTTCAAACCGAACCCGTGCAAGGCGCAAAAAACCGCTATTCCACGAGTGTTCGGGTGCTGTTCGACGAGCGTTTTTTGTACATCGGTGTCGTCTGCCGCGATAGCGCGGGGCGAGGCGGTACGCGGGTTCAAGACCTTCGGCGTGATTTCATTTTTGGTGAAAATGATATGTTCGCCATTCAGCTTGACCCGCAAAACCTCAAGCGTTATTGCGTCTCGTTCCAAGCCACGCCTTACGGCTCACAGCGCGACTTGCAGGTCTTTGATGATAACTTCCGCGACAACGATTGGGATGCGCTGTGGCAAGTTCGCACCAATATCAGCGATAGCGGCTGGACTGCCGAGTTTGCCATTCCTTTTGCCACGCTGCGCTATGATTATGCTGAAATACAGGACAGTGTTTCGTGGGGAATAAGTTTTTTCCGTGTTGCACGGCGAGACTTCGAGCAAACCGTCTTTCCGCCCGTGCCGCAATCATATTCACCCTATCGCATGGTCTATGCGGCACAGTTACTCGGTTTGAAGTTGCCCAAGCCGTCGGTGAATCTTCGAGTACAGCCTTACGCGCTCTATGATTTTTCAAGCTCGAAAGCAAGTCGTGATGCGACTCCTGTGGTGCAAGGTGTTCCAAAATTCGGTGGCGACGCAAAGTGGGCGGTGAAGCCCGACGCGACGCTTGATTTCACGTTTAACACTGATTTTGCACAGGCAGACGTGGACAGGGCGGTGAATAATCTCACGCGCTTTAACCTGTTTTTCCCGGAGCGACGGCAGTTTTTTCTGGAAAATTCCGGCGTGTTTCCGGGTATTACGAACAACTTTATTCGCCCCTTTTTCAGCCGCACCGTTGGACTGGAAAACACGCAGTTTGCCGCAAATCCCGTCGGTATTGATGCGGGAGTGCGATATGTGGAGCGCAATAGTGGACGCGCTTTAGCGGGAATGTTCGTGCGCCAACGCGCTACCGACGGGCAAAGTGCTGCAAACTTCGGTGTCATGCGGTATCTGCAAAATCTCGGCTCACAAAATAGCGTCGGCGCAATGCTCACGCACCGCTACGACGATGCTTCAGAACGCTTGAATACAGGAGGACGGCATAATACCACCTTCACCGCCGATGCGCTCTGGCGACCGATTGACGAACTTACCGTAACGGCAATGTTTAGCGGTTCGCTGGACAATGCACTTACTCGAAGCGGCTCAAACGCAAGTAATCAGGCGGGTTTGGCGGGAAGTGTATCGGCACGCTATAACTCCAACACGATGTTTGTCGGCACAACTCATTCCTTTGCCACAGAGCGATATTTGCCCGGAATGGGCTTTGTTGCACAATCGAATACAATGTATCACAACCCGGGTGGGTATGTCATTATTCGTCCCACCGAGCGCACATGGTGGCGACGCTGGGATGTAGGTGCGTTTGTGGATTTGTATCATAACGTCAGCGACGGCACATTCCAACAGGCTTCGGTGGATATTTTTCCAGTGTGGTTTTCGTTTCAGGATAACGCTTTTGCGCGGTATAGCGTCATTCCGACGTGGCAAAATATCAATTTCGATTTTGCGCCCGTAGGGGTAAAAATTGAGCAAGGACGCTATTTCTATGTCCGCCACGTTCTGCAATACAGCAGTGATGCGTCGGCAGCACTTTCCTTTGTTGCGCGGGGTGAATTGGGTGGGTATTTCAATGGCGCACTCACGACACTCTACGGCTCGCTCCGCTATGCGCCATTGCCGAATATCGCACTGACGGCAGAGTACGAGCGTAATCAGTTTTTCAATGTTGGTAAAAATAGCGAAAACCTCACCACCGACCTTTTGACAGGCGCAGTGCGGCTTGCACTCAATCCGCAACTACAAGTGTCGGTATTTTATCAGTACAATTCCTTCGACCGCCGTTCACGCTGGAATGCGCGTGGAAGCTGGGAGTTTTTGCCGCTCAGTTTTCTGTATCTCGTTTTTAATGATTCAATGATTCAGCCGAGTGGTCAGCAGACACAAGCGTTTATCGGCAAGGTGGTTTATACGCATCAGTTTTGAGGCGAGCAAAAATGGCAATTATTATGCGCAATGACCGATAGCGATACCAAATGTATTATACCAATGCTGTGTCTTCAAGCGGTTCATGGACAATCGGCATAAGATGTTCAACAAGAATAGACTCAATAGCGAAAGCGCGACCTTGTACATCGGCAAATTCGACAAGCGCGAATTCACCGATGGTATCATCAACGATTGTTCCTCCACAGCCGCGCGGAAGAATGATAGGGCGATGCGTTTGATAATGTTTTGCGGACGTGTTCGCCAAAAGAATAACGGGCTGATGCTCTTGTAATACACTCATAATTTTTGATTTAGAGAATATATGCAGTTGATAAATGTGGAATGCCGGATGCGTGTTTTACACACCAGCCTGTCAGAACTTTTGCTGTCCCAACGCTTGTACTCATTTCAAAAATAATGTCATACACATCACAGTAAGGCGTGGTTTTTACAAATTCAGCATCCTCGTTTTGTGAAGCGCAATAGATGGCTTCAATGAGAATATCTGCATTGGATAGAGTGATGCCCAATAATCGGTTGAAAAGATATGCCTTATGTTTTCCGTATTCATGCTCAGAATTAAGGCAATAGAGCTCAACTTTACGCTGAATCTGTTCATACTGAAGTATTTGTGCATTTGGAAGTTTCATTATGACATAAATAGAGGTACAAAAAATGCTCCAACTACTTCTTCACCAGATTCTTACGTTTCGCTTCCACCGTAACACGAATAATTTCAGCAACTTCGCGGAGAATAGCAACGATATTTGCTAAATCCTCGCTCGTTGCGACAAAGGCATCGCTTACGGCATATGTTTTTTCATCCAAGATGACAAAAAACCAGTTCCGCCCCAGTACGTAACAACCGTACATCAGTTTTGGGCTATCGTTCAAATGCTGCGCGGCTACCATTGAAGCAAGTAGCTGTGCGAGTGGGTCGTTATCAATGCCGCGCTCTTTTTTGTATTCATGCAAGAAAAAATACGGCTGTTGTGGCTCACCATAGCCCGTGGCAACCATAAAATCTACTCGCCCTGTAAGCGTTATGTCGCCTATGGTTGCGGTGAGTTGTCGCTGCATAAAAGCACGATATTCAGCAGCTTCGTTCTCAAAATTGACCATTGCCAAAATATGCCCGATGAAGAAGACTTGAAGTTCTTGCTCGTTCCAGCGTTCAATATGCTCGGCAAGATTTGCTCTGTGATGGTCAATCAAACGCTTTTCTTCTGCCGTGAGTTTTGGCGCAATTTGGAGGATTTTCTGAAGTTCAGGATGCTGCTTGATTCTTTTCAAGCCAAGATTCTGCCGCACAGCATCTATTGTCCAGCGTTCAAAGGATTTTGAGTTTACCTTTTTAGCCATAGTATTCTTGAAAATATTTGTCAAATGAGAGACTTTTCATTCACAAATATACGCAAAAGCAATGGAAGATTTTCTGAACAACATGGGCAATCCTGAATAGCAAAAAGGGCTGTGCGCCACGTTATTTCGGGCTGTGTATGATGGCTCTTTCCATTGAATGGCTTCTACACTTCTTTCCTGTACTGAGTGGGCGGTTGAGAAAGCGCTTAGAATCTTGCTTTTCGGCAAAACAGACGATGACTACTGTGAGTATAGCAACTAATCTTTTCTTTTCACCAATTCATATTTTCTATGAATAATTCCTTGTTTTCGACCATCACCAAAGCGGCATTGTTCCTTATTGTTGTGGCAATTTTTGGCTCCACAAATGGGTGCCGCCCAATTGCCGCCCCCGTCAACACCGCAGAGGAAGTGCTTCCTAACGAAGTAACGCTCACACTGACCAGCCCGCAAGGTAACGCAACGGCTCTCTGGCGCAGCGCGACCGATGTAAAAGGCACGGCAAACCGCATAGACACCCTTGTTCTGGCAACAGGACGTACCTACACGGGGAAAATTACGGCGGTCAACAACACCAAAACACCAACCG
>JAAFHM010000009.1:15211-25085 GCA_013298375.1 Ignavibacteria bacterium
TGATTTGACCGCAGAGTATAAGAAAGAAGCCGACAAACACCAATTTTTCTACACGCTTCTCGGCGATATTCATCATACAATGTCTATCACTGTTACCGATAAAGATGGTCAAAATCTGCCCTTGGGCTTAGAATTTACCATCGTTACCGCTCCAAATAATAAGGCAAATGGAACGCTGAATGTTGTTCTGGGACACTATGACGATGTGAAGAAAATGGGAACAAATCGTAGCCCCGAAAGCGATATGGATATTACGTTCCCGGTGGTGATTCGATAAAGCAAGAAGTGATGCTGCGTCCGCCCGCAATGCTTGATAAAATCAGGCTTTTTGCAGGCGGAATTTTTTTTACAATGTTTGCAACTTTTCCCCGACCTTGTGCATCTTCCCTCTATAACCGAAAAATTTTGACCGAATGACGCGCAGCACGAATGACCGAAACGCCCGTTCATACCATTGTTGACACCAAGCGACGCGACCGATTTTGTGCGCTTGTCGAGCCGCATATTGAGGCGGTTGGGCGCTTTGTTCATGTTCTTACCCGCAACCGCGAGGAAGCGCGGGATATTGTCGGCGATGTCGTTCTGACAGCGTTTGAAAAACTTGACACCCTCAAAAACGAGAAAGCATCAGCATCGTGGCTTTTTTCTATTGCACGAAACGCAGTGTACCAACGTAAGCGACGGCAAAAGTTTTGGGGCTTTTTTGATGAAACGAAAGCCGGAGAACAACGGTCTGAAGCCGCATTGCCGGATGTCACTGCCGACGTTGCGTTGCTCTACGAAGCATTAGCACATCTTCCCGAAGTGCAGCGCGAAGCCATTACGCTTTTTGAAATTGCAGGACTTTCCCTCGAAGAAATCCGCGAAATCCAAGGCGGAACGCTATCCGGCGTGAAATCTCGTATTGCCCGTGCGCGGACGGAACTCAAAAAGCGTCTCACCAATGACCAATGACGAAGTAACCAATGACCAAATTAGACGAATACTTTGACCGCGCCCGCCGCGCAGAACCGCCTCTCAAAAAGGATGACGTGAGCAGCATCCTCCACGAGAAGTTGGCTGCGCGTACCACCAGCGACGATGCTCACCGTCGCTTAGGTACGACGTTTTTCCACAGCGCGGGGCGTATTTTCTCACTTCTTTCCCCAAAAGGTTGGATTATGTTTTCCATGCTCATGAGCGCTTCGCTCACCAGTGGCGTTCTGGCGCTACTCGTTCTTTTGCCCAACACGAGGAATCATGAGCCATATGGCACAATTACCCATAAGCAAACGCCTTTAGCGAACACTCAAAAGCCAAATACTCAACCCACTATTCTCCAAGCCAACAACAGCCAAACAACGAAGCCACAGACAATTCAAAAACAAGCATACAAGCCAGATACAATCAATTCCCAAGCAACGACGAGCAACGACGCTTTACCCGAACCATACGATGTTGTTCGCCTTGATACTGGCAAAGAACCGTTTGTCGAGGTGGGCGCGTTAATGAAAAAAGTAGTTTATCCCGAAGTACCGAAAAAGCTAGGCTTGGAAGGAAAAGTAACGGTACGGGCTTTGGTGATGCCAGATGGCAGCGTCTCGCCGCGCTCATTTGTGGAATATTCGGATGTAAAATTATTTGATTCTTCTGCTCTCAATGCTATGTTTGCAACAACATGGCAACCTGCCGAGCGAGGCGGAAAGCGTGTTCCGTGTTGGGTGTCTGTTCCATTCCATTTTCGCCTCAACGACCGCGTTGGCACAAATGCTGTGAAAAAGGCACAAATGCTAACGTTGACAGCAGAGGAACTAAAAAAGATAGGCGTAGAGCAGGATACATCAGGAATCCTGCAAGTGCTGGGTTGGAATAAAGCACAGACAAAATTGTATCAGATGCAAGTTAGTATTCATGCGGGTCTCAAAAGAAACGTGATGGGTAGCGACAGCCTTTTCAAGGCGTATTTGACGATGCTGCGCAATGATGGAAAGTATGAGAGTGCTACAGGATGGGAAAAAATCCAACAAGAAAACGCAAAACGCTCACTTATAGATTTGATGAAGGATAGCGTGATGAATACGAACAGTGTGGGCATGACAAATCTTGTTACAACGAAGCCGCCAAAAGTAATACCACAGTATGCCGATATACGCCAAGCAGCCCGTCAATGCTGGTTTCCACGCTTGGTTACCGATGGGCATAATTATCGGTATGTTCTGGATATATCGGATTTGCCCCATTTACAGAAAATACGTGAATCTCGCGTAAAAGCTGATGATTTTCTCAAAAAAGCAAAAGAGTTGGGCTTAGACTCCGCACAAACACGTGATTCCATTCGTAAAATTTTCGCTCAATATTCAACAAAGATCACCGAGTCTCACGCCCAAGAAGCAGCATTCGAGCAGGAAAAATCCGATATTAGTAAACTTATCGGCATACGCATTCCCAGCAAACAAGCCCGTTCTGAAGGCGATGAATACTTGCTTTGGTACGACCCCACACCGGAATTTATTGCCCTTTTGCCTGAGCGGTATCGCGTTGAACTTGGGCGCGAAGTAGCAGCAGCAAAAAAATATGCTACCAAATGCGAAATCCCCACCGAAGAAGAAAAGAAGGCTGTTCCGGGCTATTTTGATTCATGGCGCTCTTGCGACGGCACCCTCAAAATCACGAGTATTTTCCCCAATCCTGCCGACGTGAAGGCAACCGTGCGCTTTACTCTCCAAGAAGCCCGCAGTATCACAATAACCGTGCATAATCTGAACGGTGAACGCCTCGCCATCCTAGAGCCAACGCCCATTTTGCCCGCCGGAGAACACGAGTTGCCGCTTGATTTCACGGGGCGCAATATCGGCATCTATTTGCTGGCGCTTTCGACCGATAAAAACGAGACGGCGATTAAGCGTGTGATGATTGTGCGGTAAAAAAGCGAACCATTTGGCAAAGCCACCGAACCAGTATTGATGCTTGTTCGGTGGCTTTCGTATTTTTTCCTGCAAAGCATTAGGCAAAATGGAGAAGAATCTCTAAGTTTGAAATCGTTTTGAAAACAGCAATATTTCACAGCAATTTGGAAGAAAATAACCCATGCCCATAACACTTACACCCGCGCAGCAAGACCTTGCTGCCATGATTGACCACACACTTTTGAAACCCGACGCTACTCTGCCCGCCGTACAGAAACTTTGCGCCGAAGCCCGTGATTATGGCTTTGCGTCGGTGTGCGTCAACCCTGCTTTTGTCAAAGCCGCAACCCAAGAACTCCAAGGCTCATCCGTCAAAGTCTGCACGGTTATTGGCTTTCCGCTCGGGGCAAACACAACGGAAACTAAAATGTATGAAGCAATATCCGCCATTGATGCGGGTGCGCGGGAAATTGATATGGTGCTGAATATCGGCGCACTCGTTGGCGGGAACTATCAGGCAGTCGAAGATGAAATTTTTGCTCTCAGTTATGTGGCGCATAAACGCGAGGACAAGCCGCAAACTATACTCAAAGTGATCATCGAAACAGCGCTTTTGAATGAAGAGCAAAAAATTGCCGCTTGCAACGCTGTAACACGCGCCGGAGCAGATTTTATCAAGACTTCCACCGGTTTTGCTGCCTCTGGCGCGACGGTGGCAGATATTGAACTGATGAAAAAGTACGTCGGCGCAAACGTCCGCATCAAGGCTTCGGGCGGCATCCGCGACCTTGCATTTGCACAAGCATTGATTCAGGCAGGAGCAAATCGTCTCGGCGCAAGTGCGGGTGCGGCGATTGTGGATGCACTCGTCGGCAAGACAAGTGGCAATGCGGCACAGGGGTATTAGGATTCTCAATCTTGAGTCAATACGGCTCTTGAAGATTTCCATAAAGAAGAAGTCAGGAAATTACTGCGTTTCCTGACTTTTTTGTCGTATTTTTGTGTATCAATGATTTTCGCATAACCATTGAAATATCATTCGTTTTTCATTCTAATTTCTTCTTAATGACCGCTTCCACTGCACTCACGGCGCTTTGCGTCCGCACTCTCGACAACCTCAAGGGCGAAAATATTCTTGCCCTTGACCTCCGCAGCGTTGATTCCTCGCCTGCCGACTACTTCGTCCTTTGCACTGCCAACTCCGACACCCACGCCCGCGCATTGACCGATGCGCTTGCCCGCGTCACTCTGAGCGTTGGTGAGCGCCGCCCGCGTACCGAAGGGCGCGATGTCGGCGAATGGGTCTTGCTGGATTATTTTGATGTTGTGGTGCATATTTTCCGCACCGATGCCCGCGAATACTACAAACTCGATAAACTCTGGGGCGACGCTCCCGTGCTGGATTTGAAGCAACTAGAAGAGGAGAAAAAAGCGGCAAAACCGAAAAAATCCGAAAAAGAGCCGAAAACAGCAACGACAGCAAAATCGAAAACAACAAAGACCACCAAAGCGGCAACAACAAAGACCACCGCTAAAAAAGCCGCTACGAAAAAAGCTGTAGAACCAGTGGAAACGGGCGAAGTCAGCAAATCAGTCGTCAAAAAAGCTGCCGCCAAGCCATCTTCTACCAAAGAAGCTACTTCACCAAAGGCTTCAACAACAAAAAAGACGGCAGCAACAAAAGCAACGGCAACAAAAACGTCACGTGCCAAGACCGCACTGGCAAACACTGTGGAAGCCGATGAAACTCCTGCACCCAAGCCGACTCGTGCCAAAGCTACCGAGACCAAACCCAAAACCACGAAGAAAGTGAGCAAAACAGACGCATGAAAGCAGTAAAAACGGAAGCAACCGCCTTTGCACCAGCAACGGTGGCGAATGTGGCGTGTGGATTTGATGTTCTGGGTTTTGCGCTGGAATCGCCCGGCGACGAAGTAACGGTGAGGGTTACGGCTGAACGTGGCATTGTTATCACCGATATTTCGAGCGATGACGGCTTGCCGGAGTTGAATTTGCCGACAAACCCGCTTGAAAACACAGCTGGCGGCGCAGTTGCGGCTTATCTGGACGGTATTCAAGCAGATTTTGGCGTTTCGATGTCCATTCGTAAGCGGATGCCCGCCGGAAGCGGCATGGGGTCGAGTGCGGCGAGTGCTGCTGCGGCTCTTGTGGCGGTGAATGCCCTTGTTGAAAAGCCACTTTCGCCGGAAGAACTTGTAGATTTTGGTATGAAAGGCGAGGCGATTGCAAGCGGCTCGGAACACGCTGACAATGTTGCACCCGCTATCATGGGCGGTATCGTGCTTATTCGTGGCTACAAGCCAACCGATGTCGTGCGCATCAACGCCCCGCAGCATCTCCACTGCACAGTTATTCGCCCACACTGCGAGGTTTCCACCAAAGAAGCACGAGGAATTTTACCGAAAGAAATCCCAATGAAAACCGCTATCACGCAATGGGGCAACCTTGCGGGCTTGATTGTAGGCTTGATGCAATCGGACGACGGCTTGATAGCACGGTCGCTGCATGATGTCGTCGCCGAGCCGCACCGTGCGGCGCTGATTCCGGGCTTTTACGCTATGAAACAAGCCGCGCTGGACGCTGGGGCGCTTGGATGTAGTATTTCGGGGTCGGGTCCATCGGTTTTTGCCCTTTCTACTTCGCGGAAAGCCGCAGAGCGCGTTGGCGCAGCAATGCACGCCGCATTGACGGAGGCTTGCACCGAAGGAACACTCTACGTTTCGCGCTTGGCAGAAGGCAGCCCGCGTATTGTTTCTCTCAAATAATTGAACTTTTTTCTCAAGACTTATGAACCTTTACAGCACCAATACTCCAGCACTTCAGACCGATTTTCTCCACGCCGCCATGCAAGGACTCGCGGGTGATGGCGGTCTGTGGATGCCGAAAACGCTCCCACGCTTGCTTCCGGCGTTTTTCGACGAACTACCCCAAATGAGCATGGCAGATATTGCCGTCCGCGTGATGCAGGCATACATCGGCGACGAAATCCCGACGCACGATTTAGAGCCGCTTGTACGCGAGGCGTTTAACTTCGATGCGCCGCTTGTCCGCATCAGCGACCGTATCTATGCGCTGGAACTGTTTCACGGACCAACGCTTGCCTTCAAGGATTTTGGCGCACGGTTTATGGCGCGGGCGATGAGCTATTCCCGCAAAGTTTCAGGCACTGCACGGGATTCACGTGGCGATTTATGCGTGTTGGTGGCAACGTCTGGCGACACGGGTAGCGCTGTGGCGCATGGTTTCTGGAATGTTCCCGGAATCCGCGTTGTTATTTTGTATCCAAAAGGCAAAGTGAGCGACGTGCAGGAAAAACAACTAACCACAATGGGCGGCAATATTGCTGCGTTGGAAGTCGAAGGCACATTCGACGACTGCCAAGCGCTTGTCAAAATCGCATTTCAAGACGCAGATTTAGCGAACAATGTGGCGCTCACCTCGGCAAATTCTATCAATATCGCACGGCTTTTGCCGCAGAGTTTGTATTATTTTCGTGCGCTGGCGCAACTGCCCGCCGAAGCGCGTCAAAACGCTGTCTTCTGCACACCAAGCGGTAATTTTGGCAATCTCACAGGCGGCTTATTCGCTCACAAACTGGGCTTACCCGTGAAAAAGTTTCTTGCCGCAACAAACCGCAACGACACCTTCCCGCTTTACCTTACCAACGGCACATACCACGCCAAACCATCGGTCGAAACGCCGTCAAATGCGATGGACGTGGGCAATCCGAGCAATTTTGCACGAATCGAAGCACTCTACGAAGGTAATATTGAAGCCATACGCAAAAATATTGCTGCCGCAAGCGTTTCCGACGAAGAAACCTTGCAAACCGTCGTGCGCGTGGAAAAAGAGCATGGATACTTGATGTGTCCGCATACCGCCGTCGGCTATGCAGCCGTAGAGCGCTTTCTGGCGCAGCCGGAGTTTTCGGAGAGTGTTGGCATTGTCCTGGCAACAGCGCATCCGGCAAAATTTGGAACGGTCATTGAACCTGCTCTTGGCAAACCCGTTGCGCTCCCGGAACGTCTTCAAGACTACGTTCGCAAGGAAAAACACGCGACACTCATTCCCAACAAGTATGAGCGTTTGAAAGAATTTTTGCTCACAACGTAACCGTTCAGAAATCATCCCGTCGGATGGCTGCTAGTCTATACACACGAGTCCAAAGAATGAGCGTCGAATTCGCCCCCTTGATAAAGGGGGAACGGGGGATTTGAGGTTTGAAGCGGCTTTCGGTAAATTCCCCGCTCGCTATGCTCGCCGTCCCCTTTATCAAGGGGCTGTTTGGAGACAAGCATTTATACGCTCTTCGGACTTGTTTGCATAGACTGGCTACGCTGAGGAAAGCGCAGGGCGGGAAGAAAAGCCCTCAAGCAGTCAAGCAGTTGTCAATAAACTATTATGTAACTTTTCCATTCCAACGTATATTTGTAACTGTACGATTGTTGCAGGCAATCCGTACAGTCTCAGACACAAGCAGGATGCTACCGCGCAAGGAGGGGCGCGTGGCAACTCTTTCTTTCACGCTTTGCGTTGTTCACACGGCAATTATGCGCTTTTCTACCTCTTCTGCCCTCAAACCTTACGGCATTCGTGCGCTTTGCGCGTATTGCCTTCTGCTCATTGCATTCTGTGGCTTGGTTCATGGTGCGCTTTCTGCGCAATCCCTCTCCCTTTTTAATCTTAATGCCAGTCGGTTTCCCCGTATCACCGCAAGCGTTTTTGCCTACGATGCACAAGGGCAGCAAATATCCGTCTCGCCAAATTTCCGACTGACCGAAGACGGGCAACCACGCATGGTTACGTCCTACACCTGCCCCCCGCAACAGCAGCGCCCCGTCTCCGCCGTGCTGACGATTGATATTTCCGGCTCCATGACCTTTCCGCTCAATGCTGCCAATCCGAATACTTCGCGTCTTGGTGTCGCTAAAGATGCCGCTAACGCCTTTGTGGATGCCCTTGCCAATGATGGCTCGGAATGCGCCGTTGTTGCGTTTGAATCCTTCAGTTATGCGTTGCAAGATTTCACGACCGACAAAGACAGGCTCAAGCAAGTGGTCAGGAGTCTGGCGGCGCTCAACGGTACGAATTATCAGGCGGCGTTTTTGAGCAATCCCGGCGGTGCGCTGGCATACATGGCATCGGCGAAGCACACCAATCGTGCTGTTATTTTCCTGACCGATGGACTTTCGGTTGCCAATGCCACGCAGGTCATCCAGCAGGCACAGCAAGCGGGCGCTATTGTTTACTGCATCACTATTGGACTGCCCGTGCCGCCCGTTCTGGCAACGATTGTGAATGCAACACGAGGTCAGGCATTTTCCAATGTTCAATCCACTGAAGAAGCCGTGCAGATATACCGAGAACTCGCCAACCGTCTGCGCACCAATACGCCGCCTTGTACCATCGAGTGGACAAGTGAACTGCCCTGCCGCACCGACCCGCGCAATGTCGTACTTTCCACAACGAATTTGCCGCAAAACATCACTGGCACGGCGACCTACACGCCGCCAGATTCGTATGAAGCGTATTTCTCCATCAACCCACGTGTGCTGGGTATTGGCGAAGTGAATGTGAATGAGTCCAAACAAGATTCCGTGACGATACAACTTCGCGCAGGAGCGCCGAATGTGCTGGTGCGCAGCATTCGTTCCGATGAAAGCACGTTCCGAGTGTTGGATTCAAATTTTACTTTACAAGCAGGAATGTCCCGTAAAGTCAGGGTTTCCTACGACGCGCTTGATAGCGGTTACCGCTTTGCAACCTTCACCGTCGCAACGGATAACGGCTGCACGTTTAACTTTTACGCAACGGCTGGTTTTCCCGGTGTGCGTCCTGTGCGAAAAACCTTGTTTTTGACGCACCCGAACGGTTTTGAAACATTTTTGGTCAATACCGACACTATCATCACATGGAAAGGGCTTCCGCCGACCGAGAAGGTGCGCTTGGATTATAGTCTTGATGCGGGCAAAAACTGGATTTTTATTGACTCGGTGTCAACAGGCTTGCGCCGCCCTTGGCGTGTCCCGAATACGCCCAGCGATAATTGCTTGATGCGCGTCCGGCAGTTGAATAGAAGCGGAGCAGCGTTTTTCAATGATAGCGCGGTGGCGTTGATGGGGCATACGGCGGCGGTGAATTCGGCACAGTTTAATCGGCAAGGGGATAGGATTATTAGTGCGAGTAATGATAAAAATTGGATTTATTGGCAAGGCGACGCGAATCTTGGACGGGTCATTTCCGACCTTCGATCTGTTGGACAAGCCTTGTTCTCACCGATATACTATGCAACATTTAATTCTCAGACTGACCTTATTGTAGGCGGGGATAATCGTTTAGTGCGTTTCAATATCGGTGTTATCAGTGGACAGGAATTGGAGACCATGCCGAATATGGCGAGGAGTGACGACATTACTGGTTCAGGCAACGCAGCAATACGGCATCTGAGTGCTAACCCGGGAAATCCAAACCGATTCTTGTCTGTCGTTGAATCAGTCACTGCCAGTATCTATATCCACGACCGTAATCTCATTGATGATCGAAAAGTTCTAAGGACCTTGCCATTGAGCGAAGGTGCTTGGAATGCCCGTTATACACCGCCAGTTAGTGTTATCATCAACGGGCAAGGTGTTCTATTCTCTGGTATTGTTGCCGCCGTGCGTAGCCCAAATGAGCCTGTTAAATTATGGCTCTTTGACCGCGACGAACGAAATGCTGGTCTTCCCATTAGCTGGCAATCCAATTTCCAAGCTGTTTATGCCGATGCTGCCCGCGACCCGGGAAATGTAGCGAATATCCGCATTGCTGTTGCCTGCACCGATAGCAAGGTGCGTTTTCTGACGCTTGTCAGCGCTCCTCAAGGTGGATTCAATTTAGAACAAGATATGACTATTCCTGAAATCTCACACTCCGCGCCCATCAAAATGCTCTCTTTCGATCCATCGGGGAGTTTTCTCATTACCGTGAGC
>JAAFHM010000009.1:25095-28212 GCA_013298375.1 Ignavibacteria bacterium
GGCGTATTGGCAGCACACGCCCGGAAACGGTCTTAAATGCGCCTTCCTCGCGCCGAACTCCGCATAAACAGTCCATAAATACCGCGTTTTTTAACCACGATGGAACCCGCGTCGTTACGGCATCCGACGACCGCGACACCAACGTTGTGGTCTGGTTTGTGAAAGAACCGCTTCCTTTGCAGGAAGACCGCTCGGATAATCTCTGGCGCATCGTCCGACCGCGCCTCACGGCAGAGAATATCAACATGGGAACAGTCGCGCTTGGCGGCTCCAAAGACAGCACGGCGCTTGCGCTCAAGAACCCCGACCTTTTTCCGATAGACGTGACGCGGGTGTGGTTCAAAACACCCAACGGACCCTTTTCGATTATTTCCGGCGATGCTCCTTTTACCGTGAAAGCAGCAACACCGCCGCTTCTGGGACAGCAATTCATCGAATTTCGCTACACGCCCACTGCCGCCCAGCAGCAGACGGATAGTGTTTTTTATCTAACCAGTTCCGGCGATACCGCTAGAGCGCTCATTACTGGCGTAGGCGTGACGAGCAGCCTCGAAATTCGTGCATCGCTGATAGACTGGCGTGAGCGCTTTGTGGGCGTCCCGAACGACACTACGCAAGCTGTGGTGGTGAATCGCGGCACAACGCCTCTTACCATCGGGCTGCAAAATGTTATCGGCGCAAACGGCAGCACGTTTTCACGGATATTTGACGTATTGGGATTTGCTATTGGGCGCAATGTCGTCAGGACCCCTCAACTCGTGCAGCCCGGCGATTCGGTGGCGATTCGTGTCGTGTTCACGCCGCCCGGCCTGGGTCCGTTTCCGGCGCTGCTTCCTTTGACGGTGAGTCAAGCCGGTCTATCGGCACAAGTGACGTTGTTGGGTATTGGGGTAAATCCGGGTCCGCGCCTGAGCGGTGATATTGCCGTTCCCACACCAGCCGTGCAGGGCGTAGGTGATTGTACCACGCAGCCCACGATGAATATCCGCCTCTCCAACGATGGCACACAGCCGCTTGTGATTGAGTCGGAAGGGAAAACCACCATTTTGAGCGCCGACGGTTCGCTGAGTCGTGATTTTCAATTTATTCAGTCGCCGGGGCAACGGATTGAACCAAGCCTTTCAGGTAGCATCAACATCCGTTTCACGCCGCAGCGTATCGGCTCGACAGCCGCAACACTGCTGGTGCGCTCAAACTCCATCAATGGCGACGTGCGCATTCCGCTTTCCGGTCGTTGGGAACGCCCGCAGTTGGTCTTTGACCGTCGCTTTGCTGTTGTGCCGACTGTGAACGCCGGACGCGCGGATTCGGTTGCGGTGAGTGTGAGAAACACGGGAAATGTCAATGCGACTATTTCCACGCCGATTCGCTCGGCGCAAGGGCTGTTCACGATTGCAGCGCCACCCGGAAGCGGCATTCTTGTTTCCTCGAATGGCACGGCGACGACGGTGAATATTCGCTTTCTGGGCGGTGTGGCAGGCAGGACGTATCAAGATTCTATTATTATTCCAAGCGCCTGCACCTTCGACACGTTGCGCCTTTCGGCAACGGTAGATTCCGCGCCGCTCATTGAGGCTGGCACGTCGGCAACATTGGAAACGTGTAGCAGTTCTGCGACCTTCAGCCTGTGGGTGCGCAATCGCGGCACCGCCGTTGGAACAGCACGTTTGAGCCTCGACCCTACAACAACGCCTGCCGTTATTACTAATGCTGCGGGGCAGCGATTGGACTCGCTCCGTTTGAACGTCGGCGATTCTGTTGGTATTCAAGTCCGCATGAATACGCTTGCCCGCGCCGAAGCAATCACATTTGAGGTTGTCGTCCGCGAAGCCACAAGCGCCAGCGTCAATCCACCCCGTGTGCCGATAAGCGTTACCAAGCGCGACGTAGGCTTTACGATTTCGCCGCGCACATTTTCCTTTTTGGGATTGGATGCGAATGTTGCCACGAGTGCTGTTGTCACCATCACCAATCGCAGCAGCCAGCCCTTGACATTGCCGCAACGACCATTTGGCGGCACGTCACAACTGCGCTTGGAATCGACCCTCGCAACACTTCCGCCCTACGGCTCGGTGCAAGCGCGAGTTGTGTTTTCGGGAGCAAACTATAATTTGACCTTTAACGATTATTTTGTGGTGTCGCCCCAGTCCGTAAGCGGCGGTGGATGCGGTGTTGCGCCCGATACGGTCTGGGCGACGGCAACAACCTTGCCGCCAAGCACCGCCCATCTTGTTTTCACGAATGCGTCTGCCTCGCCCGGCGATACGGCACGGGTGCGGGTATATTTGCACAACCGCAGCCGCATCCCGCTTGGAACGGTCATCACCGACACGTTGCGCTATAACGTCTCGCTTTTACAGCCGATTGCGCCTCTGCCGTTTGGCAGAGTAGAATTCGGTGAGCGCATTATTCCGCTTCGTTTCGAGGTCAAAAGCGACGACCCCAATGTGCCGCTTGATGAATGGCGCTTCCGTGCTGCCTTGGGCAACGATACCGCAACGGCTCTGCGTCTTATGAAAACGCCGGAAACGCGGGCAGAAAAAATGACGATTACCGCCAGCACCGCGACGTTCCGTTTAACGGGCATAGCACGGGCGGGCGGTTTGCGCTTGATTATTTCGAGTATGGGGACGTTGCGTATTCTCGACGCGAGACCCAATCCCACTTCGAGCGAATTAACGCTGGAATTTTTCTCGAAAGATGCCGAAGAATATCTGCTCTACCTCATCAATCCTATCGGGCTGCGTCCCGACCCAACGGCATTCCCGGAACAGCGTTTCACAGCGACGGCGGGTGTGAATGTACGCACGTTGGATTTAAGCCGTGTGCCTTCGGGGATATACTTTCTTCAACTACGCAACGTCCGAGAATTGGCGACGCGGAGAATTGTAATAATGCGGTAGCGCTTGAAAACCCGCATACAATCATCGTCATCGCTCAGGTCTGTCTTTCCGTCCTACGCTTTCCTAAGCGTAGAACGGATTTCCCGGAAAATTTTTACCGGGAAACCCGTGCGACGGCAGCGTTTTTGCGGATTTCAGCCGTCGGACGGGAAGATCTGACCAACGACCACTCATTGCACCACAATAGGAATTTCACGGTTTTGCGCTCCGACAA
>JAAFHM010000073.1 GCA_013298375.1 Ignavibacteria bacterium
GGCATTGTCGGCAGCAATGGAGCGGGCAAAACAACGCTTTTCAAAACACTTGCCCACGCAATTCCCCTGCAAAATGGGAGCATCACGCTTGACGGAAAGCCGCTTACGAAGCGAGATTATGCGCTTTTGGAGATTGACCCATTTTTTTATCCGCGTATCACGGGAAACGAGTATTTGCGACTGTTTCACTTCACCAACCCCGACTTTGACGGTGCAGAATGGAATCGCATCTTTGATTTACCGCTTGATGACGAAATAAATAGCTATTCTGCGGGTATGAAAAAGAAATTAGCGCTTTTGGGAATTATCGGCTTGAAGCCACGCTTGATGTTGCTTGATGAACCGCTCAACAGCTTGGATTTCGACACCAGTTATATTCTCATGGATACGCTCGCGCTCTTGGCAAAGCACGGTACAACAGTGCTGGTGAGTTCGCATATCGTCGAGCCGCTTTTGGCGGTCTGCCAGACAATTACGTGGTTGGCAGGCAGGGACGATATTCGGCACTTTGGGCAGAATGATTTCCCGGCGCTGGCACAAACACTTCGCCCCTTGGCGCATGATGCTCAGAAAGCGCTTGTGGAGCGGCTTTTGGCTTCTTCATCGGGTCGTCAAGTAGATTTTCACTCCAAAGAAGGGGAATAATATGCTGCGTTGGTTGAAGGATTTTCGGTTTGCTGCCGTACTCATTCTCGCGGTTGTTCTTGCCGCAACAGTGCAGAAATACACGCTTGGCGCGGAGCAGTACAACAATTTCCTCATTTTTCGCGCTTCCTTCGGGCATCTGGTCTCGAATCTCAATCTGTATGCGCCTTTTCCGTCGGAACATCTTGACCTTTTTAAGTACAGCCCGACCTTTGCGTTCTGTACATTACCGCTTGCATTCATGCCACTTTGGGCAGGCACGCTGGTCTGGAATCTGCTGAACGCCGGAGTTTTTATCGCGGGAATATGGGTGATTGGCGGCGTAACGATTCACGGCGTGGCGGTACAAGAACAACAAGAATCTCAAAGCCGCATCACAGCTATCATGCTGTGGATATGCGCCGTAGAGCTTCTCACGTCAACCCAAAATTTCCAAAGTAATGCGCTCGTAGCGGGTTTTGCGATGCTGGCGGTGGGGGCTTGGGAGCGCGAGAAGGCTTGGCAAGCCGCATTGTTCCTTGCGTTGTCGTTCCATATCAAAATTTACGGACTTGCACCAATCGCACTCATGGTGCTTTATCCGCGCAAAGGGCGCTTTCTGCTCGGCTTTAGCGCTTGGTTGCTCGTTTTGACGGCGCTTCCACTTTTGATCATTTCGCCCGAAAATCTCCTTTGGCAATATGCGAATTGGCGGGAGCTGCTCCGCAGCGACCATGCTGCTTCTTACGGGGCTTCGGTGATGAGTATTCTTGCGCCTTTACTGCCCACGGTGCGCTCGGTTTCGGCTTTGCAAGCGGCTTCGCTTGTGGTGCAATGTGCGCCTTTGGCATGGCTGCTGTTGCGGCGGAAATCTCCTGAACCGCTTAAACGCTTGCTTCTCTTAGCTTCGATGCTGCTGTGGATGGTGATTTTTAATCATAAAGCGGAATCGCCAACGTTTGTGATTGCTGTCGCGGGCGTGGCGCTCTGGTATGGAATGCAGCCAACCTCTTCAACATGGCTTCGTTACGGGCTTTTGTGGTTTGTGCTTGTCGGCACATCATTTTCTGTTACCGACCTCTTTTCTCCCAGCCTCCGCGATAGTATATTTGTACCGATGAATCTCAAAGTCCTACCGTGCATAGCGGTTTGGTGCGCCATACAGTGGCAGATTTGGCGCTTGCTTGTGAATGATTCTCCGAGTAATTTTGCAACTGGCACACATTTTGACGGTTAAAGCATGAATCTTTTTCTGCGTTGGCGATTATTTTTCCGATACGATATGAAGCGTTACCACACTCTTATTCTCCCCGTCGCTCTGAGCGCATTGGTGCTTAGTCTTATGGCAGTACAACCCGCACAGTCGCAGCGTGTTCCGGGTATGCGCAATAGCCAATACCGCTTGTCTTCGGATATTCCCTCGCCGCAAACATTGAATGTGAACAAAGTGCCGCTTTCGCACGAGGACAGTGCAACGGCGCTTTTGCGCTTGCAGACCAATATTCAAGCCCTTCTTGCCGAACACGATAAAACGTTTGTAAAAAGTAAAACACAATTTGGGTTGGCGGTCTATTCGCTTCAACAAGGCAAAGAGTATTTTGCTCTGAACCCCGCACAACCACTTACACCTGCTTCAACAACAAAACTTTTTTCTACCTTTGCCGCTTTCGATAAATTCGGAGCATCGTATTCGATTGAAACGCTGGTGTTAACCGACGCTCTGGAAGTCCGCGACGGCGTTTTGGATGGCAATATCTATCTTGTCGGTCATGGTGACCCGCTTTTGGATATTGGTGATTTAGAGCAGCTTTCCTATCAACTTTTCAATGCCGGAGTACGCCGCATCACTGGCGGTATCTATGGCGATGATGGCTTTTTTGACCGCGTGACAAGCCGCCGCGAATATAGTGGCGACAACGAAGAAGTCCAGCCAACCGCACCAATAAGCGCTTTGAGTGTTCAACGCAATCTTATCACGGTCATTGTCAGCGCGGGCGGCGTTGTTGGGAAGCCCGTCCATGTGCAGACCTTTCCGAGTTGTGATGCGTTCGATTTTGACATTCGCGCCACAGTTGCTGTTCCGGCAAAAGTCGCAAAAAAACGGCGCAAAACGCCCGTCAGAGGAGGATTGAGTATCAGTGAGGTCTATGGACAAAAAGGCGGTAAACAGCGCTTTGCTATTCAAGGTACACTTGCGCCAAATTCATCGGTTTCTCGGGTGTTTTTTATTGAGCAGCCGGCATTTGTGGCGGCGGATATGTTCAAAAAACGCATTGAATCAAGCGGCATCGTTGTCGAAGGCTCTTCGGGACTGAAATCATCACCATCTACCGTCTCAGAACTCGCTTCATTCCATCGTCCGCTTGTGGATGTGGTGAACATTATCAATAAAAAAAGTGATAACTTCTGCGCTGAACACTTGTTCAAAATGATTGGCGGCGGGAAAATTGACGCAGCCGTTCCGGAACTCGCTGCGAAGGATAATCATACCGTACAGGCTTCCGTAGAGCAGCTTCAAGCCTCGTTGCGGCAGTATGGTATTGTTGGCTCTTCTACGCCATCGGTGCAGATTTTTGACGGGTCGGGATTGTCGCGGCGGAATAAAATTGCACCACTCACGATGTTGCGATTGCTCGAAAACGTCCAAAATGCGCCCTTTGCCAATGAATTTTTGAACGCCTTTGCTATAGCCGGACTCGACGGAACGCTGCAATACCGTATGCGCGGCACAACAGCCGAATACAATGTTCACGCCAAAACCGGTACACACAAGAACGTAAGCGCTCTGGCGGGTTATATTCGCACCTTGGACGGCGAGCGCCTGATGTTTTCCTTTATTTTCAATGGCAATGCGGTTTGGCTCTACAAAGGACTTGAAAACAAGCTCTGCCAACTTCTTGCCAATTTTTCGTATTACACTCCGAAAGAAACCCCTGCGGGGCTTGACTCTACGGATGTGGAAGCGGGAAAAGAGTTGAATTAAGGCGGGTTCCAGGTCTCTGCCAAACAAGATACCATCACATCACCAGCGCTCCACTCAATGAGCCATATTGTTCAAACTATGACCACTCCAACAACTTCCTTCAATAACCTGATAACATCAAGCATTCGTGCTTCCATTGCAACCAAAGAGCGCCTTCTTGCTGAATGTGCTACCGCCATTGAGCAAGTAGGAAAGCACCTTGCTTCAGTGCTTGCCAATGGCGGTAAAATCATGCTTTGTGGCAATGGTGGCAGCGCCGCCGACGCGCAGCATATCGCAGCAGAGCTGGTGATTCGATACCGTTCCAGCGTTTCACGACGCGCTCTGCCCGCCGTAGCGCTGACGGTTGACCCATCTATGCTGACGGCTGGGGCGAATGATTTGGGCTATGACGCTGTATTTGCGCGGGGTGTGGAGGCACTTGGGCGCAAAGGCGATGTGCTTATCGGTATTACGACCAGTGGCAATTCACCCAGTATTCTGCGGGCTTGTGAGTCGGCAAAGGCGCAGGGAATCAGTGTTGTTGGGCTATTGGGCGGCGCGGGCGGCGCGATGCTGCCGCTATGCGATATGGCGGTGGTTGTGCCGAGCAGCACGACGGCGCGTATTCAAGAGTCGCATATTTTGGTTGGGCATATTTGGTGCGAAATTATTGAAGAAACCTTGTTCCCTGAGTTCTTTTCGCAAGGATAATCGTCAACGGTCAATAAATCGCGCAATCGAAGCCCTGCCTTTGCTGTCAATGGCTCGAATCGTGCCTTTGTAGGGTTTATCGGCTTCTGCTCTACTAATTTTGAAGAGTTGAATGGTAGCGGGAGCTTCGCTGCGGCGGTCGCCAAAGCGTTCTGTTGCTTTAAGATTACCCTTGATTTCCAGTGTCACGCGATTGTCAATGCCGCCCACTTGCCCGTAGCAGCGTGTTTTCAGCAATTCATCCTCTCCTTGTGAAAAAACCTCAATAATCTCTGGCGCAGAGAACTCCTCAACTTTCACGTAATACACCTCTCCAACTCGCTTCCCACCGACAAAACGCTCAAAAGCAAAAGTTTTGCCAATATCATTTTCATCAGGCGAAAAGGTAAATTTTGCCCCTTGCTGACCGATAGAACGGTCTTTCCCGCCGAGCGAAAGCACGGCACGGAGTTCTTGTCCCGTGATAAATGGCAATTTAGGGTCAAACTCATATCCCACGCCTGCGTACATCCGTCGCGGAATCTCTGGTGGCGAAAGTGGGGTCGAACGGACGGGAAAGTCTATCGTGCTTTGTTTGCCATCTCCGGCACGCGTTACCACCAGACGAATGGTCATCAAACCGGAAGTCGGCGCGGTTCCTGTGATGCGCACAAGGTCACCGCGTACCTCCGCGATATTCGCCGAGCCGGTTCCGTCGTTGCGGTCAGTGCGCAATATCTCTGTGCGCGGATCGCCACGCCCTTCGGTGCGGAGATTCATGCCGTAAACACGGATTTGATTTTCCCATTGCTGCAAAGGCAAACACTCAATGCGCTCACTCACAGCATACAGCGCGAAATCTCCCTGCGGTGGCTGAATAAACTGGCGCGGCGTAACAAATGCCGCTGGAAAGCCAGATGAAATCGTCGTTGCTGACGATGACCGCACGGCAGCTATAAGGCTGTCAATGTTCACGTTGTTCAGTGCGATGCTTCGTCCGACATCCAAGAAAGAGATATTGATGGTAAATTCCGTGCGGGCAGTATCGAAGCGGTTTTCCTCGCTGAGGAGGCGCAAAAGTCGCTCGCGGATATCGGGGCGGGTGATAGTGGTCGGAATAACGGGTTTTGCCGTCGCAATAACGCTGACTTTCAAGGTACGATTGCGTTTTTCATTGCGGGCGGGCTGCCATGCAAATTCAGCAAGTTTGCGCTGTGCATCTTCTTTCATCGTGAAAATGCCAATTTGCGGTGTATTGGCGGAAATAGTCAGAATTTGTCCTTGCGTTTCGTCCTCGACGCGAAATTCGTAATGCACCTCGCCCACGTCACCGCTTGACGACACGGTATTGACGGAATCAAGTGCGACAACCCGCACCGTATCACCGATGGCAAGTAATTGACAATTCATCGTCGGTCGCTCGGCGGCAATAATGAAGCGCGATTTGAGCAATTCATACACCAACGAAGGGTCAGAATCCGGCGCACGTTCGCGCTTAGTGGGCAAAAACAAGAGCAGTGCCGCTAAATAGAGAACAAAATAAATCTCGACTTGACGGCGTGTTCGGCGTTTTGCAGGGGGCTTGGAATGGCGCGTTACGGGCATAATATGTGAAAATTGGTAATCATCGGTGAGAACATGAGGACAAGATTGGCGTGCAAACACAGAAGTGTTCTATCAATCCGAATAATTCTGCAAATTTCACGATGAGCGCTTTCGCACAATCTTCTTTTTCTTGGGAAGCAGCAGAGTATCTTGCGTCGGGACGGAATCCGTAGAAACTGACTTCGTTGGTTGGCGCAAATCGGCGCGATTCATAAGCGCAGCTGGAGAAGATTGAAAATAATCACACGTCCCAGTAAGGGGCTTTCCTGCAATCGTGACGGGATGTATTTGCGGTGAAGAGAGCGAATCACGTGCGCCAACGGCATAGCCTCCGGGGCGTAATTGCTTGCTAAGGGGAATAAAGACCGAAAAATTCTGCCGCGCAAGGCGTTCACCCGTGTAGAGCAATCGCAATCGTTCTTCCATGATCTTTCCCGTGATTTTCGTCCGCGAACCAAGCGCCAGCGCTTTGGTGGTATCAAAATGTGTGGTGTCGGCAAAGGCAAGGATTCGTGCGGCTGGCGTGTCGAAGACGATAACAGGATCGCCTTCTTCCACCCGTTTGAAAAGCTCTGCTACGTCCTCGCGCCCTGTGCGAACGCAGCCATGTGACGAAGGGCGCACTCCCAAGTGCCGATAATACGAGTCTTTTTCCAAACCATGAAATCCAACGTTATAGTTAAAACCAATCCACCACAGCATTTTGGTATTATCGAACTGGCGGGAAATCGCCTCGCGGGTCTTGCTTTGAATAGAAAAAATGCCGCTTGGTGTGATAATACCACCGTCATTAGTGACGCGCCCCGTAGAAATGGGGATGGTGAGCGAATCGCCGTTGCGATAGCGCAGTGTGGCGTGCTGCGTCGCCAAATTTACCTCAATAAACCGATTTCCTACAACATACACCGTGTCGCAAATCCTCGCAAAATCAAGGTGGTTGGCGATATTGCGCAAAAGCAGATGTTTCCGCACGGAGTCCGACGCGCTGACCGACGACGAACCCGCATGAATACTGAGTTGAGATAAAACGAAACAAACTCCTACCGCCAATAACGCCGTACAACAATGAATAACTGTGTTCATAACCGCAAATGAATGAAAGAAAAATGCGAGTGCGAATTTACGAAAAATTCCACCGACTTACAGCAATCCGCGTAAATATTGTAGAGTACAACCGAAACTTTAGGCAAAATCAATTCATCAAGAGGGCTGCCAGAGGCTATCGTCATACCAAAAACTTCAAACGCATGATTCTCTTCGTTTTCGGCATCCTCAAACTCAATATTTACCGTTCTCCAACTGAAATCATTTAGAACCATGTATCATTGGTTTTCACATCTCTAAAATTTTGAGTATTTTTGCCCCGCAGCATCTCAGCAATTCGCCCCTCTCTCCCAAACGGTGGCGGATTGTCTGCTTGTGCTGCCTACCCTTGATAAATACTACCTTCTTCACTGTTCATTCTCAAAATTTGTGGATAAATTTGTTATCTCCGGCGGAAAACCGCTCATGGGGCGCATCACCATTTCCGGCGCAAAAAATGCCTCGCTTGCCATTATGCCCGCAACACTACTTGCTGGCGGCGTGTATCACCTGACCAATACGCCCAATTTACGCGATGTCTGGACGCTTTCTCGTCTTCTCGGTTCTATGGGTGTTCATGCCGAACTTAATGACACTGACCTTTTTGTTGATACCAGCAATATCACATCCTACGAAGCCCCCTACGAACACGTCAAGAAAATGCGTGCTTCGTTTCACGTTCTCGGACCTCTTTTGGCGCGATATGGCGAGGCAAAAGTGTCGCTTCCGGGCGGTTGCGCGTGGGGACCGCGTCCGGTGGATTTGCATTTGAAGGGGTTAGAAAAACTAGGCGCTCAGATTGAGCTTGAAAGCGGGTACGTCGTGGCAAAGGCACCGCAAGGCGGCTTGCGGGGTACGCGGTTTCATTTCGATATTTCCAGTGTCGGCGCAACCGAAAACGTCCTCATGGCATCGGTCTTGGCAAAAGGCTCGACGATACTTTCCAACGCAGCCGTTGAGCCGGAAGTAACAGCATTGGCGCGAATGTTGGTGAATATGGGTGCAAAAATTGAGGGTATCGGCACAACAACACTTGAAATCGAAGGTGTTGCCGAATTGAAGCCCGTCAACGAAGAAACAATTCCCGACCGCATCGAAGCAGGAACATTTCTCATTGGAGCGGCAATGACGCGCGGAAAAGTGACGATTGACAAGACAAATCCGTACCATCTCGCTGCCGTTATTGCAAAATTAGAAGAATCGGGCTGCGAAGTGGATGTCAATGGCGACAGTATTGCCCTCACGATGGAAACAGCGCCCAAGCCAACCGATATTACAACCGCTCCCTATCCGGGCTTCCCGACCGACCTGCAAGCGCAATGGATGGCGTATATGCTCATGGCGGAAGGTACGTCCCGCATCACTGACACGATTTATACCGACCGATTCAAGCACGTACCGGAGTTATTGCGCTTGGGTGCGGATGTCGAGATGGCAGAAAATACGGCAATCATCAAAGGCGGTAAAAAACTCTCTGGCGCAACCGTGATGTCCACTGACCTTCGGGCAAGCGCTTCCTTGATTTTAGCGGCATTGGTGGTTGAAGGGCGAAGCGAAATTTTGCGGGTGTATCATCTGGATAGGGGCTATGAAGCGATTGAAAAAAGGCTTGGTGCGCTCGGCGCTCAAATCCGCCGCGAACGCACTGAAGAATTTTAACACCCTGCTTGCCCTGTCCAGCAGGCGCACGAACGCGGTTCGCGCCGCTTTCCACGCCACGCACCCAACTCACCGCACCGCTCCATTTCTCGCACGAAACAAACAGCATCCATTATGGTCAAATTTTTCCGTTCCCTGAGCAATCGCGGACTTTTCATTTTAGCGGTTGCTTCGCTTGCCGGAGCGCCGCTTATGGCGTTGGGCGCATACCAGATTTTTCGGACGCAACGCGAGATTTCATCGGGTATGCGGGTGCAGGGCGTTGTTGTGCGTTCGCATCTGGAGCAGGGCGGGTATTATCCGATGGTACGATTTGAGACCATAGAGCAAGGTATTATGCGTTTTACCGACCGTTCGGGTTATTTTCAGCCGGAATTTCAGGATGGGCAACAGGTTGAAGTGCTGTATCCGCCTTACGAGCCAGAAAAAGCCCGTATTTTCACGCCACAACGCTTTTGGTTTGCTCCGCTCGTAATGACCTCCGCAGGGCTTCTGCCGCTTATTATCGGGCTGCTTGCGGTCTGGTTTACCGAGCGCAAAACCAATAATGGCGATTTTTTCATGACGCGGGCAGATGAGGATTAACGCTATGACACCGAATCGTAGAATTTTTCCTAGAACTTCCAATAGCGTATTTGCTGCTGTTATGGGGCTTTTCGTTAGTATTCTACTGACTTCAAACGTCGTTATTGCGCAAAAAACACACAATGCCAAAACTCAAGGCAACAAGACGCAAGCAGCCAAAAAACAAATTTCTAAGAAGCAAGTAGTCAAAAAGCAAGCCGTTAAGAAACAAGCCACAACGACCAAGCCGCAATCAAGCAAACCTCAAGCAATCAAGCCGCAATCTGCCAGTCCCAAATCCGCCCAGCAACTCGCTAAACTTCGCAGTGATATTGAGCGTGACCGTGCAAAATTGCGTGAGGTCAAGCGCAAAGAACGTCAGGTTTCCTCGAAGTTAGAGCAGTTTCGCCAGAAAGATCAAAAGCTCAGTGGCGCTTTGCAAACATTGAATACCTCGCTCTCGCGGGTACAAGACTCGCTCAATAATGCGGCGCGGCGAATGTCCACCCTTGCAGCGAATGTGGCTATTTTGCGCCGTGAATATGCTGATTTAGTCTATGCCGTTAGTCGTTCCGACGCACCGACAACCGATGAAATGATGTTGGGGGCGGTGTCTATGCCAGAAACCGCGCTTTGGGAAGGCACAATGCAGCAACTAAGCCGCATGGCTGGCAAACAAGTGAGCGAAACAGAGAAGCGGCACGATTCTCTGGCGCGTGTGAAGGAAAATCTTGTTGTCAAACGCGAACAAGCCGCAGCGCTGAAGGCAGAGCAGGAAGCCGAGAAAAACAAGGTACAAAGCGCCATCTCGGACAAAAAGCAAGAACTACAATCCGTCCAAGCCGATAAACAGGCGCTTATTCGGCATTTAGAAGAGCGCAATGCCAGCGCTCGCAAGCTGGAATCTATGATTGGCAAGCTCGTCAGCAAGTCGGAAGGCGGTCACAGCCCAAATCCCGCCATGATGAAGAATAGCAACAAAGGCGACGATAATTCCAAAGAACAAGCCTCTATTGAAGCCCGCGCTGCCAGTGCACGTAATGGCTTTCGTCGTCATTCACTCCCCTGGCCAACAGATAATCACCTCATTCTGCACAAATTCGGGCGTTATACCAATCCCGGCACAGGGACACTGATTGAAAATCTCGGTATCGGTATCGCTGCAAAAAGCGGGTCGAGTGTTCGTGCGGTTGGAAAAGGAACGGTGTCGTTGGTGAATTGGCTTCCTGGCTATGGTTCGCTGGTGATTATTGACCATGGCAATACGTTTCGCACGGTTTATGCTAATCTCGCCTCGGTCAGTATTCAGCAGGGGCAAACCGTAACGACTGGAGCGGTCTTAGGGCGAAGCGGGCGCTCGGTTGATGGGGAGTATCTGCATTTTGAACTCTGGCACGACCGCGACAAACTCAATCCAACGGCGTGGTTGGAGTAAAGAAGATTATTCCGAAATGAAAGGCGGAAATTCCAAAATAAACGTTGCTCCCTTTTGGGGTGTGCTTTCGCAGCGTACGGTGCCGTTCATAAGTTCGACGAGTTTTTTCACAATCGAAAGCCCCAAACCTGTTGAGTGTTCGCCGCCCGTTGGGCGTGCTGAGAGGCGTGCGAACTTGCCAAAAAGTTTCTCTTTGTCTTCATTTGTGAATCCGGGACCTTCATCCTGAATTTCTATCACAACCCATTGTTGCTGTGAACGCTCTTTTTTATTGATGCGAACCCAGATATTTTTATTGTAAGGCGAGTATTTAACAGCATTCGAGAGAATATTTTCAATAATCTGCATAAAGGCAGACTCATCGACCTGAATTTGCGTGGAAGCCGCATCAGCGAGGTTCATAAAGTGGAGCGTAATACCCTTCTCTACGGCTTTGCCAGTGTACTCACCTACTAACATCTCTACAATCGGAGCCGCTTCCAGCACTGTGAGCATAAGGTGCATTTTGCCCGATTCGATAGTGTTTGCATTCAATACGTTGTTCACCAATTCGAGCATGCGGTTCGATGTCTGAACAATAGATTCGCTAATACTCCGAATTTCATTGGGCGAAATCTCATCCAATGAAATCATCTCGCCATAACTGCGCACCGCACCAATAGGGTTCTTGAGGTCATGCGCAACAATTCCCAAGATTTCATTTTTTTCTTCGTTCAAGTCCTGAAGTTGCTGATTCTGCTCGGCAAGCTGTGTGTTTGCCATCTCAATTTCCATCGCTTGTGTTTCTAAGATTTGTTGTTGGCGTAAAAGCTCACTCTCGGTACGGCGTTTGTACTGATACCGACTGAATCCCGCCGCAAATAGCGCTAAGAGCAGCAGCACACCAGCAATAAGGAGATTCCGAATGTGCGACTGCTGCTCGGCTTCGTCTCGTAATCGGGCAATTTCAGCAATACGCTGCTCGTCACGGTATTGTGTGGTCAGAACGGCAGTGTGTTCGGCAGTTTCGGTGGTGTGCATGGAGTCGCTCAACGCATGGAAGTCCTTGTAGTAGCGCAATGCCTCGTCGCTATTCCCTGTGCGGCGGGCGATTTCGGAAAGCATTCTGTACGACCAGCGCATGATTTCGCGTCCGCCATACTCTTCGGCAAGGCGTAGCGCATTACGTTGGTAATACTCGGCTTTGGCGTACATAGATCTTGCCATGTATATTTCTGCCAGTACATTACACGCCAAGGCAGCATCGCGTTTGTCGCCGATACTTTCCGCCGTGCGCAATGCTTGTTCGGCAAATTGTAGCGCTGTTTCTTGTTCGCCTTTGTTATTGAATGCCCAAGCAACATTGGCTGAAACAAGAGCGATACTGGCAGAATCACGCAACTCGACATCAATCTCCAAGGCGCGTTGCCAATAGACAAGGGCGCTATCGTACATTCCTTCGCCAAAATACAGTACACCAAGGTTGTTGAGCATAGATTCCATACCGCGCTTATCGTGTGCCTTGGTACTGAGCGTGAGAGCTTGGGTGTAGTAATCTTTTGCTTTGGGGTAATTGCCCATTTTGCGATAATTCGCACCAATGCCGCCGAGCGCATATGCAATATTCGCGCTATCCTGAAGGTCTTGCCAAATGCGCAACGCCTTGAAATTGTACTCTACGGATTGTTCGTAAAATCCTTGTGTCCACAAGACTACGCCCATTCGCAGTTGCGATTTGGCGAGACCAAATTTGAAGTGTAATGAGTCTGCTAAAAGCAAGGCTTGACGGGCGTAAATGAGCGCACGGACGGCATTGCGGCTTTCGTACTCCCTAGAGAGGTCGCATAAAATCTGTATCCTGGTGGAATCCGTGACTGGCGTTCTATTCGCCAATAGCGATTCAAGCGAGTCTGTACGCGGTGTTTGGGCGCAGTTCGGTGTGCTGCATACAAGCACGAGTAGTATGAAGAGCAGGGCAAAACGGAAAATGCGCATAATTAAACTCCGTGAAGGTTTCAATCCAGATAGTCCGTAACAGACAGTCGATGTGTACAAAGCGCAAGGTCTCGTGCGTCGTTGGTGGCGATAATACAGGCTCCGCCGCGATGACGATGGTGCTTTACCAGTTCTTCTACCGCATTCATACCATGCTCGTCTAAATTCGTCATCGGCTCATCCAGCACCAAAAGCGGGGCATCAAAAAGAAATGCCAGCACATACTTCATACGCTGTTTCATGCCGGAGGAGAAGCCTCGTATCTCGTCCGCACGGCGTGGAAGCAAGCGAAAATGCTCAAGTAAATGTTCGGCGTGGTCACGCCGCAAGGTCATTCCACGCATTTGGGCAATGATGGAACAGAGTTCGAGAGGGGTAAATTCTTCGTAAAGCGTCAAATATGGAGCAACAAAGCCACAATATTGGGTGATGAGATCATTATCCAACACTTTTCCTTCTACCGATAATGTAATTTTTCCGGAAGTTGGTGTGAGCAAGCCACAGAGGGCGCGTAGAAGCGTGGTCTTACCAGAGCCGTTGTCCCCGGTTATTCCCAAAATATCGCCATTACGGACTTCCAGCGAAATATCATGCCAAACACGTCGGCGGTTAAATCGCTGCGTCAGGTTTTCGGCGCGAAGATGAAATGCAGCTAGGGGAAGCATGATTACTGGTTTTTCACAGGTGGGGGCGTAGTTGGCGTTGGCTTTGGTTTTGGTGTTTTGAGAGAGTCGTTCTTGATTGCCGGGCTGTTTGGAGAGGCTGATTTTGCCGGGCTTGTGGGTAATGGTTGCTGTGCAGGTGCGCCTGTCGGAGGCGCTTGCTGTGGTGATGCTGTCTTGGCTTGAGGCGATGTCGTTTTGTTGACTGCTGGCGCAGGTGTCGTTGTCGGCGGAGTTTTCGGAGCGGCTTTGGGTGCGGTTGCTGGCAGCGCGGGCGCAACATCTTCAGCTTTGCGGAAAAAAGTAATATCCGCCCGACGATTCCGAGAGCGTCCGTCTGGTGTTAGGTTGTTCGCAACAGGCTCTTCTTCGCCAAAAAACTTGAGTGCAAGCCGTTTGCGCTCGCATCCAAGCGACCAGAGGTAATCAACCACCGCATTAACGCGGCGTTGCGAGAGGCGCAGATTGTATTCGTAAGAGCCTCGATCATCGGCAAAGCCCGACAATTCCGCTTGATACGACGGATTTGCCTTGAGAAATTCCCATGCTTTGTCGAGTTCGTCCAAATACTGCTCTTCCAAAGAAAAATCGTCGGAATTGAAGTAAATAGTGCCGATTTTCGGTACATTCGCTGCAATACCAGTCATTTTTCCGGCAACGGTTGCCGTTGTCACGCCTTTTGTTTTCGGTGGACGCGGCGGCACAAGGTCGAGTTCGACATCAAGGCGAAAAACTCCACCTTGCGTGTTTTCGGCATTGAGAGTAAATTCTTTGTTTATACCTTTATGCTTGCTTGCGGACGCGGAAAGAATATATTTTTTTCCTGGCTTGAGAAGCGCCGTAAAATCACCCGCAATATTGTTGCTCCGCAAACTGACGGAATATCCGCCGCCCGGAACGTCTTCCATGCCCGTTGCAGGAACTTCGCTAATGTCTATTGAGGATTCAAGCGGGTTTCCGGT
>JAAFHM010000487.1 GCA_013298375.1 Ignavibacteria bacterium
TGTTTCCACATCAAGGCAGGTAAAATCGTTATCAACACAATAGAGCAGGTTTTTTCCGATAACCGACGGAACGTACTGCACGCCGAGCGGGTAATAATTCCACGGCTGTTTCCATTGGATTTTTCCACTTGCCGCATTCACAACAGCCAAGCCCTTTTCGCCATAAATCAGAATATCCTTACCATTGTAATTTGCTTTGAGGCAAGGCACTGCATTTACGCGCATTTTGTTCAAAAAGAGTGGATGGATATAGACCATACTCGCAACTGATTCTTCCGAGCGCCGACGGGCAGCCGCTCGCTCTTCGGGGGAAGCGCTCAGTATATTGCCATTGATTCGTATAAAATAGGTACCCAGCCAATCTTCCCTCAATGCATACATTTTATCGGGGTACAACCCACCAACTTGGTTTTCATCCAAGGGTATTTGCCATTCAATTTTTCCACCATCAGGGCGCATTTGTAGTGCATAAAGTGTCGTGTAGTTCACGAAGTACAACAACTTCTTTTCGGGATTATAATAATCTTTCATAGTAAATCCCGGAATAAACACCGTTGGATCTTCCGGTCCACCGAAGAGCCGACTTTTGGTTTCGTGTGTCCAGAGAACTTTACCCGTTTTAGCCTCAATCGCCAGAAAGCCGAAAGGCCACCAGTTGTAAAATTCCTTTGTTCTCATTTTCGGAACATCAAAAATTGATTGCGCAGGTTCAATGTACGGTACGTTGCCCACTTTACCGTATTTCACATAAATCACATCATCCACAACGTGAACAAACTCAGGATAAAAATACTTCGGTAAATCCGGCTCACCAATTGTCCATAAACGCTTTCCGGTCGTAACATCAAACAACACCATTTTTCCCACGCCCGGCATAAGTAAACGGTTTCCATCCAAAAATGTAGGATTTACCGAAAAACGCCGCATAATAGGATTGGTGGCAGTCAGCTCGGAGTAATCGCTATACACAAACTTACCTGTAACGGCATCAAGCATAAAAATTCCATCGCCGCCAGCTTTGTCATTTATCGGGTCATCGAGCGGACCGCCTGCATGGACGACACCAAATATCTTCCCGTCGCCGTTGTCGCGCACCGAATAATTCATGCTGCCAAGTGCACCTTGCGCATCCGGAAGACTAATTTCCATCATATTATTTCCCAAGCTCGTTTGAGTACCCCCAAAGCCTCCATTAGCTACCATTCGCCGCCTTGCAACACGGGTGCGGTATGCTGTTTTGCCTGTTTGAATATCAATACTTTGTACAAAAACATCCACAAAACCTGCAAGCCCAATAGACAGTCGTTGCTCCACGGCAAGTATAAGCTGCTTCCCGTCGAATTTCACGATGTGAGTGACAAGACCATCAAGCTCCTTATCATCCTTTGCCGATGCCCATTGCATTTTACCATCAGTCAGATTGACGCAAGCAATAGAAGAGAAGTAATTCGATACAGCTCCCATAAATCCAACTTGAGCAGAGAAGCTCATCAAAAAGTATTCTTTGCCACTGGCGGTCAATGGTTGCATCGAATAGAGTTCACCAGCATTTTCACAAGGAAGATTCGTCGCTTTTGCTTGCGCAAAATCAATTACCGTCAATTCCTTTGCACCTTTCACTATACAACCCGTTTTGGTAGCAATAGTACGGATATTGTCATTGCAAGGCTCAACTTTTTGACGCAAAAGTTCTTTGTTCGTCGTTGCATCAATGAGTACAACGGAATGTTCCAGAATAAGGACAACAAAACGTTCATCGGGTGAGACGTAATAATAATTGATGTCCAGATTTTTTCCGGAAAGTATATCGAAGGCTGCTCTCCATCCTTCGCTACTTGCTTCATATGAATAAGGGTCAGCTTTATATCCAACCTTACCTAAATATGATTTATAACGCTGGGCACGCCCCCGAATGTCTCCCTGCACACTTGTTAAAATGGATCTGTTCAAATTCGGCGGATCCCCATAGATTTCTAGTGTATTCGTAGCGGGTGTATTCCCTTGTGGAGAGCCTCCTACTTGGCTGTTTTGGGGGCTATTCCCACCCAATATACTTCCTAAAGCACCACTTTTCACTAACGCCATGAACGCATCAATGGCAGGATACGACTCCTTCATCGAAAGTAATTCTACTCCTGTTTGTGAGTCATAGAGCGTGATTTTGCCATCAACAAAAAAGCGGAACGATTTTTTTAATCCCGGCAATTCGATTGTTCGGTTCGATGCGCCAGTGGAAGTACCCGTAGCCACATTGCCCAAAGAATCTTGAATTGTTTGCTTATCACCGCTTCGGACATTACGGTAGAGTTCTTTGCCAGTTGCTGCTTCGAGATAAACAATCGTGAGAGCATCGCCCCCAAACATCCCGCTTGATTTATAGGTGAGCGTTACCGATTGTGCGCCCATGCCAGATTGCGCATCAACAAAAGATGTTTGGTCAATTCCTTTCAGTTTTGCCGTCCAGAGGCGTTTCCCGCTCATTCCATCAATACAAGCCACACCGTCGCGGACGCGCAGCAAATAGCGATCGTCTATTACTTGTCGAATACCTTTTGCCTCAAAGTCCGGCACAGAGGTTTCCCATTCTTTTTTGCCCGTGGCAATGTTGTGCAGCGATACACGATTCCAGTTCTGCGTGAGTAAAAACTTTCCTTCGCCGATAAAATTGTACATATCAACTTTATCAGGCATTTCGACTTGCCATGTTGCAGCTTTTTCTTGTGCTTGCAGAGTGGCACCATACATAGCCAAGACTGCTACACACCATGCGGCAATGCGGCTCATAACGATTTGGTATTGTCGAGGATATTCCATAGTAGTTTGTCCTTCAAGTTGTTGTGATAAATACGTGAATTCATGTTTTGAGAAATACACAGGCGACAGAGAACAAGAGTCTCTGCCGCCCAAAGAGGATGAATACCGAAGACAATCTTGATACAAGAACCGAAACGGTCTTTAACCTAATTGTATCGAAAATTTTTGTCCACAATCTTTTGAAGCACTTAAAATTGATCGGACTTCAACGCCTTTTTCGTGCTTATTCCATTCTCGGCAGATGGAGGTTGAACTCGGAAAGTATTGATATCGTCTGCACCGAACGCCATTACATATGTGTTGACATCTGTAAATGTTCTGGTTGAGCCGGAAAGGCGCACTTCAAATACACGCCATACATTACCGTTGAGTGTTGTTGAAGGAGCGATATATTGACGAATAAGCCCTGAATTATCATACACTTGAACCCGAGTAGGTGACAAACCAATTTCTCGCGCACCGTTACTGCCGGAATTAGAAAAATTATGAACAGAAAACCGATAAACTCCCTCAGCACTCAGCGTCGTGGTAATAGTTTCGGGACCAAAACTGCTCACGTCGTCTAAATCTAAAATTGTTTGTGAATTTATCGGCGATCTGCTAGCAAAGTAACAATGAAAACGCTGTGTGCTACCAACGAGTGGCCCGGTAAAATGTGCGTCCAGATCTGAGGGCGAAACGCCCCACGTCAAGATGATACGAAGCCCTCCAGGTGGCGGGAGTCCAATGAGATTGAGTGTTGGTGCGGAGCTGAATCCAGAAATAATACGCACATTCCCTGTTACCGTCGGCAAATATCCGGATCGACGAGGCACAAGAACAAAATCTCCGATTGGCGCACGGTTAATTTGAAAATTTCCCAAATTATCGGTGGTTGTTCGTAAAACTGCATTCACCGAACTGGTATCGTAGTTATAGAAAAATTCTACATTTGCGCCCGGTACGACACGATTCACAGAGAAATCATTCACCCGCCCTGTGATGGTAGCCCACCCAAAGAGCGTATCAATTCGGCTTTGTAAACTATTCGCAATTCGTATGGTAAAAGCCGTGTCGATATAGCCACC